>NZ_JAEVHN010000144.1:0-11836 GCF_016803375.1 Micromonospora sp. 4G55 | reverse complement strand
CTGCTGCCGGTCTTCACCTCGGCGGACGCGCTGACCGCGTTCGCCGGGGTCGGGGTGCCGTTCGTCGCGCTGTCCGCCGCCGATCTGCTGGCGGACTGGTCGCCCGGGCGGCGGCCGCGCACGACCTGCCCCGCTACCTGGGGGTGCTCGCGGCGGCCCGGTCTGCGTACCGCTGGCGGGCGAACCGTCGCCGACCGGGACTTTCCGTGGACGGTCGTCCTCGGGGCGGACCGCGCACCGCTGCTGCCGGTCTTCACCTCGGCGGACGCGCTGACCGCGTTCGCCGGGGTCGGGGTGCCGTTCGTCGCGCTGTCCGCCGCCGATCTGCTGGCGGACTGGCCGGACCCGGGCTGGGGCCTCGCCGTCGACCCGGGCGCCGCCCACGGCCTGACGCTGACCGCCCCGGCGCTGGCCGCGCTGATCGCCGCCAACGACCTGACCGATCCGCAGGTGCCCCTCGCTCCGGCCACCGTCGAGGAACCCGGCAGCACCGGCCGCTGACCGGCGTCCCTGCCGCACCTCGGATCCGCCAGATCGGCGCGGTCGCCTGCCGGGCGCTCGCGTTGGTCGCGTCGTCGGCGCCCGACCGGGGTGACCCCACCGTCGCCACCCCGACCGGCGGTGCTCCCGCCGTGGCCGGCCGAGCCCGGTCATGGCCCGTGCTGAAACACGCCTTAGGGTGCCTACGCTTGCGGTTTCCGTCATAGCCCAATGCCAGAGTGTCCGATGTGCAGCTCCGGTACAACTACCGCGTCTACCCGACGCTCGCCCAGCAGCAATCGCTGGCGCGAGCGTTCGGGTGCGCGCGGGTGGTGTTCAATGACGCCCTGCGCGCACGACAGGCAGCCCGGGAGCAGGGCCTGCCCTACATCTGCGACGGGGACCTGTCCAAGCAGGTGATTACCGAGGCGAAGACGACGCCGCAGCGGGCGTGGCTGGCTGAGGTGTCGGCGGTGGTGCTTCAGCAGGCCCTCGCCGATCTGAACCTCGCGTACCGCAACTTCTTCGCATCCCTGTCCGGCAAACGGAAGGGCAGCAAGGTGGCCCCGCCGCGGTTCCGGTCGCGCAAGGACAACCGGCAGGCCGTCCGGCTCACCGCCAACGCCCGATTCAGGGTGCTGGACAACGGTCGGCTGCGGCTGCCGAAGATCGGTGATCTGGCGGTGCGGTGGTCGCGGGCACTGCCCGCCGCACCGAGCTCGGTGACGATCGTCAAGGACGCAGCGGGCCGGTACTTCGCCTCGTTCGTCGTCCAGACCGCCGACAAGCCGCTGCCGCCGGCCGACGCCGCGGTGGGCATCGACCTGGGGTTGGCCCACTTCGCGGTCCTGTCCGACGGCACGAAGGTCGGGGCGCCGCGATTCCTGCGCCGAGCCGCCCGCAAGCTGCGCCGGTTGCAGCAGGCGCTGTCCCGTAAGCAGCGGGGCAGCAACAACCGCACCAAGGCCGTCGTCACAGTGGCGAGGGCGCACGTCCGGGTGGCTGACACCCGGCGAGACTGGCAGCACAAGCTCTCGACCCAGATCATCCGCGACAACCAAGCGGTGTACGTCGAGGACCTGTGTGTTACCGGCCTTGCCCGGACCCGACTGGCGAAGTCGGTGCACGACGCCGGCTGGGCCGGCTTCACCGCGATGCTGGAGTACAAGGCCGCCCGGTACGGGCGCACCTTCGCAAAGATCGACCGGTTCGCGCCCACGTCGCAGACGTGCTCGGCGTGCGGCCGGCTCGACGGTCCCAAGCCGCTGAACGTCCGATCGTGGACCTGCCCATGCGGGGCGGTCCACGACCGGGACGTCAACGCGGCCATCAACGTGCTCGCGGCGGGACGCGCCGAGAGCCTAAACGCCTGTGGAGCGCAGGTAAGACCGGCACCCGTGCCGGCACCGCGCCGGGAAGCAGGAATCCATCCCCGCGCTGCGCGCTGTTCCATGCGCAACGCGGAGGGAACCCCTCCTTAGGGCGGGAGAACGTCAACGGGACAGGTACGCCTTGATGCTGGTCGGGACGCGGCCCGCCGCATCCGCCACGGCGGCCCGCGCCTCCCCGGTCACCGGCACCAGGGTGGTGTGCTTGGGCGGTAGGACGATCAGGTCGCCGACCGGCACCACCCGCTCGGCCTGCTGCCGCTGGTCGGCGGGCGGGTCGGTCCAGATGATGTACACGAGCCGGACGCTCATCTGCTCGCTGTCGTCGTTGCGTACCGACACGGCCGTGAACCGGCTGTTGCGGTCGAGCACTCGCCCGCCGTCGTCCACCGGGGTCACCACCGGCTGGACGTTGACGGCCGGGGCGTCCACCGGCTCCGCGGTGCGCACCGAGACGGCCACGTCCTCGGCCGCCCGGGCTCCGGCACCGGTGAAGGTCAGCACGTCGATGCTGGCACCCGGCGGGACGACCAGCCGCCCCCGGTCGCTGCCGTAGACCGAGGCGACCCGCACGCTGGGCAGCGTGCGCCCGGCGGCGTCCAGCGCGGTGAACTCCAGCGTCGGCGCGAGCACCCGGTCGCCCTCGTTGACGATCGTGAGCACCTGGTTCATGTACCCGTCCCCGGTGGTCGGGGCGAACTCGAACCGCAGCGCGGCGGCGGGGCGGGGCCGGACGAGCAGGCCGCAGCCGGCCAGCAGCAACGGGGCGACCAGCGCGGCGACGACTCGCGGGAAGAGCGGCACGGCGCGGCAAGGGCGGGGTCGGGTCACGATCATGGTGAGCGGCACCGGCGCATGGTACGGCGGGACGCGGCAGGGCGGAGACCCCAGCGGTACGGGCCGGCCGCACCGTTCGCCCGGACCGCCGCAAACACCCCCGCGCTGCGTCATTCTCGCCGATCATCATTTACCAACAGTCGCGCACCCATAAATCGATCAAACCGGCGTGCATGACCGCCGGCTCGACACGCTGGACGAGCGGGCGGTCGACGACTTCGTGACCAGGGTGGCCGGCCGCTACGACCACGGCTGGCGGCACGGCGCGACGGACTGCGTGCCGGCCTGACCGCAGCGGCCGGGGCGGCTCAGCGGCTGCCGCCCGGCGGGCCGGGGGCCGAGGGCCGGTATCTGTCACAACCGCTTGGCCATCTGCACCGAGGTGACCTCGTAGCCCAACTGCTCGTACAGGGCGCGGGCGCCGGAGTTCTGGCCGAACACGTTCAACCCGATCGACACCACGCCGAGCTCCCGGCAGAGCTGCTCCGCCGCCCGCATCATCGCCCGGCCGTAGCCGCGCCGGCGCCGGTCCGCGCGGACCTCGACGTCGTAGACGGAGGCGTGCAGTCCGTCCGAGCGTCGCTCCAAGTGCAGCCAGAGCACGCCGACCTCGTCGTCACCGGCGTAGGCGATGCACAGCCTTTGACCCTCGGTACGCAGGCCGTCGGGGAGCAGCCGGGCGTGGTCCCGGCGCGCCTTGTCCCGCGCCTCGGACGGGGGCAGCAGACCGCTGGCGGCGATGCTGTCGGCGTAGTCGACCTCCGCCCGCTCGCGATAGCGGGCGTACCGCGCCTCGGTCATCGGTTCCAGCCGGATGGTCGCCACGAACGCCACGATAGGGGCGCGCGGCGCGGGCGGGAATCCCGAGGGACGCGGCACGCATTCCGGTGGAAACCGGGCGAGCGGTGCTGCCCGGGACGGTGGCCGGGCCGGGGCGGGCGCTCAGCGGCGCGGGTCACGCGGGAGGGGGTGGCGAACGGCCCGCGGGCTGGGCAGCATAGGTCCATGGACTACGAATACGCGCCGCTGCGGCTGCCGCCGAACGTCGACCGGTTGACCGCCGCGGCGCAGCTGGCGATCCAGGCGGAGTTCTCCGGTTGGGAGTTGGCCCGGGTGCGGCTGTTCCGGGACGGCACGCGGCAGGTCATGCTGCGCCGTCGCCGGGTCAACCAGCCGCAGCCGGGTCTGTCCTACTGACGGCGGGCACGCCGCCCGGCGTACCCGGGTCGGCGCCCACGCGCGCCCGGGGCCGGACCGCACGGTCGGGCCCCGGGGGCGTCGCGGCCCAGGGCCTAGTGCTGGTGCCCGGCGTGGTCGTGGTCGTCCTCGTCGAGGAACGGGTGCTCGTCGAGCCGCCCGACGAGACGGTCGTCGGCGGCCGGCTGGAACGGGCCCACCGGGTCGTCGTCGTCGAAGGACTCCAGGTCGACCGGGGTGCCCACCTCGCTGACCATCACCACGCCGTCGAGCGGCTCCAGCTCCGGCACGTCCAGCGCGCTCAGCGAGCCGTCCCCGCTCTGCAGCAGCTCCAGCACCGCCTCGCCGACCCCCTCGACGGGCGCCGGCTCGTCCTCCTCCGGGGTGCCCTCGCGGCGGGCCGCCTCGGCGACCCGGATCAGCGCGGACACGCTCGGCACCCGGTAGTCGCGGCGCTGCCGCACCGAGATCACCGCCGGGTGCGGGTCGCTGGCCTCGACACCCTCGGCGCCGCCGAACCGCTCGTCGGCCTCGTCGGGGTCGATCGACTCGACGTCCCACGGGGTGACCTCGCCGAACGCGTCGAGCAGCTGCTCGTCGTAGGCGTAGGAGGCGTTGTTCAACGCCACGTACGCCTGCCAGACGCCGTCGTCGTCGATCCGGCCCTGGGCGGCGCGCACGGCCGTCAGGTGGGCCCGGGCGGCGTCGATCACGCGCTCCAGAGCAGCGTCCAGCTCACCGTGCTGGTCGGTCATGAGGGAGTCCCTTCGCGATGGGGAGGATGCGGTCCGGCGACGGACCCGGTCAGCAGGTGCGCAGGAACCGGTCGAGGACCCGCACGCCGAACTGTAGTCCGTCCACCGGTACCCGCTCGTCGATGCCATGGAACAGGGCGGAGAAGTTGAGATCGGCCGGCAGCCGCAGCGGCGCGAACCCGAAGCAGCGGATGCCGAGCTGGGAGAACGCCTTGGCGTCGGTACCGCCGGAGAGCATGTACGGCACCGGGCGGGCGCCCGGATCCTCCGCGCGCAGCGCCGCCGACATCGCCTCGACCAGGTCACCGTCGAAGGTGGTCTCCAGGGCCGGCTGGCGCTGGATGTACTCGATGTCGATGTCCGGACCGACCAGCTCGCGGAGCTGTCGCTCCAGCATCTCCGACTGCCCCGGCAGGCTGCGGCAGTCGATGGTGGCGGTGGCCGGCCGGGGATGACGTTGTCCTTGTAGCCGGCGGCGAGCCGGGTCGGGTTGGCGGTGCTGCGGATGGTCGCCCCGATGATGTTGGCGATCGGGCCGAGCTTGGCGATCGCCGCCTCCGGGTCGTCCGGGTCCAACTCGACGCCGAGCACGTCGGAGACCTCTTCCAGGAAGGCCCGTACGGTCGGGGTGACGGTGACCGGGAAGCGGTGCCGCCCGACCCGGGCGACCGCCTCGGCGAGCGCGGTGACCGCGTTGTCGTCGTGGATGAACGACCCGTGCCCGGGCCGGCCCTTGGCGTGCAGCCGCAGCCAGTCCAGCCCCTTCTCCGCCGTCTCGATCAGGTAGAGCCGAGACGCGTCGTCGATGGCGTAGGAGAAGCCGCCGACCTCGCCGATCGCCTCGGTGCAGCCGTCGAAGAGCTCCCGGTGCCGCTGCACCAGGAAGTGCGCGCCGTAGTCGCTGCCGGCCTCCTCGTCGGCGGTGTAGGCCAGCACGATGTCGCGCGGCGGCCGCACGCCGGTGCGCTGCCAGTGCCGCACCACGGCCAGCACCATCGCGTCGAAGTCCTTCATGTCGATCGCGCCCCGGCCCCACAGGTAGCCGTCGCGGATCTCCCCGGAGAACGGGTGCACCGACCACTCGTCGGCGTCCGCGGGCACCACGTCCAGGTGGCCGTGCACCAGCAGGGCGTCCCGGCCCGGGTCGGTGCCGGGGATCCGGGCGACCAGGTTGGCCCGCCCGGGCGCCGACTCGTGGATCTGCGACTCGACGCCGACTTCGGCCAGCTTCTCCGCGACGTACTCGGCGGCCAGCCGCTCCCCCGCGCTGGTGGCGTTGTCACCGGTGTTGGTGGTGTCGATGCGCAGCAGGTCGCGGCAGAGTTCCACGACCTCGTCGGTGGGGTCGGGTCGGGCGGAGGCGGGGTCGCTCGTCATCGGCTCTTTCTACCAGTCGCACGAGCTGTCGCGGCGGCCCGGCCGGCGCTCGCGCGCGTCGGAGTCCGCGCGGCACTCCCGCGCCGTCCCCGTTTCACGATCTTGCGGTACGGGTATCGCGTCGGCGACCCCGCACCGCCCGTCGCGCCGGCCGTCCCCAGGCTCCGGCCGCCCGTCGAGGAGGGCCCATGACCGTCCCGCTGCCGCCCCTGCCCCCCACCGCCGACCGACGCCTACCGGCCCGGCGGGCGCAGCATGGCCGACATCGCCGACACCGAGCACCGGCAACTGCTCGGCCTGGCCGACCAGGTGACCGACCCGCGGCTGAGCCCCGAGCGGCGCCTGGAGGTGGCCGAGGTGCTGACCGCGGCGATCTCGCGGCACCTCTCCGCCGAGGAGCAGTACCTGCTGCCCGCCGCGCGGGCGGCGCTGCCCGAAAGCGCCGAGCGGGTCGACCGGGAACTGGAGGCCGACGCGGCGCTGCTGGCCGCGCTCAAGGCGCTCGGCGGGCCGGACGACCCGGCGCTGGCGGACGTCGCCGCGCGGGTCCGCCGGCACGTCGAGGCGGTGTCGGCGCTGATCACCCCGCTGCGCGAGGTGGCCACCGACGCGGAGCTGATCCGGCTGGGCAACCGGTGGGAGATCGCCGAGGAGGCGGCCCCCACCCGCCCGCACCCCGGTACGCCGGCCACCCCGCCGTGGAACCGGGTGGTCGAGCCGGCGCTGGGCGTGGTGGACAAGGTGCGCGACGCGGTCACCGGGCGGCGGACGTACCTAGCCGACCTGAAGCGGGACGCGCGCGACTGATCCATCGTCCGACGCCGATCCGCCCAGGGCCTTCCGCCGGCCCGTGCGGTGGTCCTACCGTCACGTTATGAATCTGGAGCTGCGACACCTGCGGGTCGTCTGCGCGATCGCCGAGACGGGGAGCGTGACCAAGGCCGCGTCCACCCTGGGCCTGGCCCAGCCGGCCCTGACCGCGCAGCTCCAGCGCATCGAGCGCACTCTGGGCGGCCCGCTGTTCGAACGCGACCGGCGCGGCGCCCGGCCCACCGCGCTGGGCGAGCTGGTGCTGGCCCGGGCCCGGGTGCTGCTGCCGGCGATGAAGGGGCTCCAGGACGAGGCGGCCCGGCTGGCCGGGGCGGACGACACCCTGGGCCGGTACCGCTTCGGCGGGGTGAACAGCCCGATCCTCGGCCGGCTGGTGCACCGGCTGGTCGCCGAGCAGCCGCAGGCGCAGATCACCACGTACGCCTCGTGGTCGGCCGCGGAGCTGGCCGGACTGGTGGCCGGTGGGCGGCTCGACTTCGCGCTCACCGGGGTCTGCGGCGACGCGACGCCGTCCCCGGAGTTCGGGCTCTGCTGGCGGGAGGTGGCGGTCGACCCGGTGCTGGTGCTGCTGCCGACCAGCCACCCGATGGCCGACCGGGAGGAGATCGGCCTGGCCGAGCTGCGCCGCGAACAGTGGGTGGCCGCGCCGGGCGAGGGCTGCTTCGGCGACTGCTTCGCCGCCGCCTGCGCCCGGGCCGGCTTCACCCCCCGCAAGGTGTACGAGACCGACGTGCGCGGCTGCGTGGACCTGGTCGACGCCGGCGAGGCGGTGGCGCTGTGCCAGGCGACCTTCCGCCCGGTCGACGGTCTGGTCACCCGCCGGCTGGCCGGCGTACCGCTGCGCTGGCGGCTGCTGCTCGGCTGGCACCCCGAGTCGCCCGCCGCCCGGGTCGCCGAGGCGGTGCTGGAGACGGCGGTGGCGGCGTACACCGACTCGCTGGCGCCGCACCCCGACTACCTGGCCTGGCTGCTGCGCCACCCGGAGTTCGGGGCCCGACCGGCCGGCGGGGTGCGAATCGCCTGACGGCGGGTACCTGGACCCCATGACCGATCGCTACTCCGACGCCGACGAGCGGGAACTGCTGCGTGATGCGGCCGCCGCGCACTCCGCCGCCGTCCGGGACCTCGAGGCGTTCCTGCGTCGGCTGCCGGAGGTGCCCGATCCGGCCGACATCACCGAGTACGCCAACCTGCTCACCCGGGAGGAGCAGACCCGGGCCGAGCGGCAGGCCCTCGCCACCGCCGCCGGCCTGGAGCTGCCCAGCCTCGGCACCGAGCCGTAGCGCGAGCCGCCCGTGCCGGTCAGCGTTCGACGAGGACGTCGTGGCCCAGGTCGAGCAGGGAGTGCCGCCACTCGTCGTTCGCGTTGCCGCCGCGCGGCTTCTCCGCGGTCAGCGCCCGGATCCGGTCGATCGCCTCCCGCATCACCTCGATGTCCTCCGGGGTCAGGTCCACCTTGCGCTTGCTGAGCACCCGCAGGATCTGCCGGCCCGGCTCGGGCAGGTCCATGTTGGGGTTCGGGCCGAACGACTCCTCCCCCGAGCCCCGGGTCAACAACCACTGCCGCAACTGTTCGGAGGGGACGTTCACCTCGGCGTGGAAGTCGTCCCAGATCACCTCGACCTCGGGGTCGAGTCGCTGCTCGCGTACCATCACGCCTCCTCTTCCGGTGGCCCGGACGGCGCCGGGTTCCCGTCGTCGGTCTGCTGCTTCAGGCCCTCCGGCGGCACCTGCACCCGGGCCGGGTTCGCCGTCGGCGGCGCGAGGATCGGTTCGGTGCGGTCGGTCTCCTCGTCGCTCTCCTCGGGTTCGGTCATCTCCGCCCTCCGGGTCATCGCGGGTGGGACGTCGAGGCCGCGGTGTAGCCCCGCTCTCCCGCGGCCACGTCGAAGGCGAGCTGACCGTCGCGCGCGTCGACGGTGAGCTTCTGCCCCGGCGAGATCTGGTTCTCCAACAGCATCCGGGACAGCCGGTTGTCGACCTCCCGCTGGATCACCCGGCGCAGCGGCCGGGCACCGAACTCCGGCTGGTAGCCGTGCTCGGCGAGCCAGTCGACGCCGGCGGTGGTGAACTCGATCTGGACGTCCTGGGCGTGCAGCCGGCGGCGGGTCTCCTCCAGCAGCAGCTCGGTGATCTGCCGCAGCTGCTGGGCCTCCAGCCGGCGGAAGATGATCGTCTCGTCGATCCGGTTGAGGAACTCCGGGCGGAAGTTCTCCTGGAGGCGGCGCTGCAGCCGCTCGCGCAGCTCGTCGCTCTCCTGGGTGCCGCCGGGCCCACCGGCCTCGAAGCCTACCGCGCGCGTGGTGCCGGTGATCAGCTCCGAGCCCAGGTTGCTCGTCATGATCAGGACGGTGTTCTTGAAGTTCACCGTCCGGCCCTGGCTGTCGGTGAGCCGGCCGTCGTCGAGCACCTGGAGCAGGATGTTGAAGACGTCCGGGTGCGCCTTCTCGATCTCGTCGAGCAGCACCACCGCGTACGGGCGGCGGCGCACCGCCTCGGTGAGCTGGCCGGCCTCCTCGTACCCGACGTAGCCGGGGGGCGCCCCGACCAGCCGGGCGACGGTGTGCCGCTCCTGGAACTCGCTCATGTCGACCCGCACCATCCGGTCGGCCTCGCCGAAGAGCGCCTCCGCCAGCGCCCGGGCCAGCTCGGTCTTGCCGACGCCGGTGGGGCCGAGGAAGAGGAAGCTGCCCATCGGCCGGTTCGGGTCGCCAGCCCGGTACGCGAGCGGCGTACCGCCTCGGCCACCGCGGTGACCGCGTCGTCCTGGCCGACGACCTTCTCGTGCAGCTGCCCCTCCAGCCGCAGCAGTCGGTCCCGCTCCTCCTCGGTGAGCTGGCTGACCGGGATGCCGGTGGCGCGGGAGACCACCTCGGCGATCTCCTGCGGGCCGACCGAGGGAACGCCGTTGGTGCCCTCGTCGCCCTGGGCGCGGCGGATCTGCGCCTCGATCTCGGCGAGCCGGTCGCGCAGCGCGGAGGCCCGCTCGTACTGCTCGTCGGCGACCGCCTGTTCCTTGTCCCGGCGCACCTCGTCGAGCTGCTGCTCCAGCTCACGCACGTCGGCGTCGGGGGTGCGGGTGCGCAGCCGCACCCGCGCGCCGGCCTGGTCGATCAGGTCGATCGCCTTGTCCGGCAGGAAGCGGTCGGTGACGTACCGGTCGGAGAGTTCGGCGGCCGCGACCAGCGCCTCGTCGGTGAAGCGGACCTGGTGGTGCGCCTCGTACCGGTCGCGCAGGCCGCGCAGGATGGCGACGGTGTCCTCGACGCTGGGCTCCGGCACCAGGACCGGCTGGAAGCGGCGGGCCAGCGCGGCGTCCTTCTCGATGCTCTTGCGGTACTCGTCCAGCGTGGTCGCGCCGATCACCCGCAGCTCGCCGCGGGCCAGCGCCGGCTTGAGCATGTTGGACGCGTCCATGCCGCCCTCGCTGCCGGCGCCGCCCGCGCCGACCAGGGTGTGGATCTCGTCCAGGAAGATGATCAGCTCGTCCCGGTGCGCCCGGATCTCCTCGATGACCTTCTTCAGCCGTTCCTCGAAGTCGCCGCGGTAGCGGGTGCCGGCGACCAGGCCGGCGAGGTCGAGCTGCACCACCCGCTTGCCGAGCAGGGTCTGCGGCACGTCGCCGTCGCAGATCCGCTCGGCCAGCCCCTCCACGATCGCGGTCTTGCCGACGCCGGCCTCACCGATCAGCACCGGGTTGTTCTTGGTCCGCCGGGACAGGATCTCCACGGCCTGCTCGATCTCGTCGGCCCGCCCGATCACCGGGTCGATCTGGTCCATCCGGGCCAGCTCGGTGAGGTCCTGCCCGTACTGGTCGAGGGTCGGGGTGCCCCGGTCGGGCTTCGGCCCGCCCATCGGTCCGCGTTCCGCGCTGGCCGCCTGCAACGACTCGGGCTGGATCCGGCCGGCGGCCAGCATCCGGCCGGCGGGCGACTCCGGGTTGAGCGGCAGCGCCATCAAAATGTGCTCGGGGCCGATGTAGTTCGCCCCCATCGCCCGGGACAGCTGGTGGGCGTCGAGCAGCGCCCGCTTGGCGGCGGGGGTGAGCGACAGGTTCGCCGGCACCTCGCCCCCGGGCGCGCCGTCGCCACGCCCGCCGAGGGCGTTGACCAGGGCGTCCGGGTCGGCGCGGCCCGGCGTACCAGGTCGCGCAGCGGCTCGCGTTGCAGCGCCGCCCAGAGCAGGTGGTCGGTGTCCAGGTCGTTGCTGTGTTTCTGGGCGGCCCGCCGGGCCGCGTCGGCCAGCATCTCCCGGGCGTCGGCGGTCATCAGCCGGGTGATGTCGACCCGGTGGGCCGGTCGGCGTCCGCCCTCACCCCGGCCGAAGTACCGGGCCAGGAACTCGTCCCAGGGGTCGGAGCCGTAGTCACCGGGTCCCATCATCTCTGTCCTCCGCAGTCGGGGCGCGGCACGGTCGCCGAGGGCGACACCGCGGGCGCGGCACGTCGCCGGTGGCTACCCGGCGACCGGCGCGACAAACGCCAGGGGATGGCAGGCTGGGGGCATGGACAACCGCCCGCTGCTGATCGTCGACGGTGCCAACGTGGTCGGTTCCCGCCCGGACGGCTGGTGGCGGGACCGGGCCGGGGGCGGCGGCCCGGTTGCGCGACGCCCTGGCGCCGCTGGCCGACCGGGGCCTGCCGCCGGAGCTGCCGCCGCCGGTGGAGGTGGTGCTGGTGGTGGAGGGCGCGGCGCGGGAGGTGCCCGGGGTGGCCGGGGTGCACACGGTGCCGGCGCCCGGTTCCGGTGACGACGCCATCGTGGAACTGGTGCGCGACGCACCGGACCGGCGTCGGTTGGTGGTCACCTCCGACCGGGAGCTGCGCGACCGGGTGGCGGCCCTCGGCGCGGAGCTGCACGGCCCGCGCTGGCTGCGCGAGCACACCCACCCGACCCCCTGACCGGCCGGTTTCCGGTCCGCGGCGGCGCCCGCGGCCACGGGCGCGCCGGTCCCGTCAACGGGACCGGCGGA
>NZ_JAEVHN010000143.1:0-11896 GCF_016803375.1 Micromonospora sp. 4G55 | reverse complement strand
ACGGTGAAGGCCGTTCCCTTCCCTCGCCGCCCGTCGTGACCTCACGGCCGGACAGCCCGTCTGTGTCTTGACGGATCTTTCCTCTCGACTCGAAGAAGAGTATTCCACACCGCCGAAGATGTCTAGTCCACCCAGCCTAGATTTTTCCGGCCGGCCGTCATCAGGGTGACTGGTCTGCCAAGCGAGCACGGCGAGAGCCGTGCCTGACAACAACCCGATGCCGGTACCGCCTACCGGCCGATGAACACCGCCGCACGGTCGAGGACCAACCCGGGCCGACCGCGTCGGTCGCGCTCACCGGCCACGACGCGGCACTCAGGAGGCCCTCGCCGGCGGGTACGGCCCCCGCATTCCCCGCCATCGCCGTGGTTCTTGTCGCCGTCGCCGCGACGGCCATGCTCCCGCCCGCGTTCCTGGGCTCGGGGCATCGGGGCTGGCGACGATCACCACGCCCGGCCATGGACAGCCGGGCCGTGATCGAACAGGCCAAGGGCATCGTCATGGGCGAGTGCCGCTGACCAACTCCCAGCGCAAGGGCCAGCGACGCTCGAACACTCCTACTGGCCGGCTTCGACCGCACCGCGCGGCGGCCACGTCGTGGCTCCGTACACGGGAGAGCCTGCCGGCTGTCCGGCAGCAGTGGCGGGCCGACGCCGCACGCCGGGCCCGCGACAACAAGGTCGACGCCCTCACCCCGCCGGCGCGGCCACGGCTTCTTATCGCGACGAGGCTGTCATCCTTCGACGCCAAGACGCCGAGGCGGCCCTACGAATGGGGCATCGCGAGAAGCGGTGAACCTGCGCGCGCAATGCCTACTCAAACCTTGCCCGGTTGACCAGGACTCAGGTCGACCGCCGGTGCGGCATCGCTAACTCTCAGGAATCGTCCTTGCGTGGCGATCCCCTGCCACAGCGGCGAACCGATTTGCCCGGCGGGGCGGGTGCCGGCGGCGCAGGGTTCAGAAGAGGGCGGGCTGAGGTTCCGCGGCGGTGGGCTGCTTCTCGGCGTTCAGGGGGAGAGCGGCTTCGGCGAACAGTTCTCCGAGCGTGGGCGCGGTGGGCCACCGGCGGGTGACGAGCTCGGGCAGCAGTAGCGCCGTCGCGGTTGTGTCCCACAGCGCGCGGTGTGGCTGCGAGTCGGGTGCGGCCGCGTTGACCCGGCGAGTGAGCCCGAGCGCACCCACTCTGACCTGCGCAAACTTGGAGCCGCAGGCAGGGGTGGGTGCAGTTGAGGGCCGTTCGACGCCGTTGGGTGCAGTTCAAGGCCGTTCAGGGCAGCATGTTGCTCCCAATCTGCTCCCCCGGTCCAGGGTTCGCACCGGCCCGCTGTAGCAATGATGGTCTGGGCGCGCGGGACCCGGATGGTGTCGTGCACTGGGCGAATGGGCCTTTGCTGCCGGGGGCCAGTGACAGCAAGCCCCAGGGTTCCCGACCTGCTTTCACAACCCGTCGGTCCTACTGGAGCGCTCACGGTCACCGCGCCTTGTCAGCGCCAGATGTGCGCGTTGGTACGGGCTGCGGACAGTCGGCCTACCGATGTCGGTCCGGTGGTCATCGCGTGAGTGATGTCAGCATTTCCCGCAGCCAGGCGATCTCGGTGCGGCTGGTGGCGGTGGCGATGCGGAACAGTCCTCGGCGGAACGGGTCGTCGGGAAAGTCGTCGGCGCGCAGCGGTCGGTCGCCGTCCCAGAAGAAGCTCGCCGGCTGGGTGAGCAAACTGAGCCGGCGGTGCAGAACGGCCCCTTGGGCTGCCGGGTCGTCGAGATGGTGCAGGAAGGCCAGCAGCGTGAACCAGCGGTTCTCGTCGGTGATGAACAGCTCGTCGGGTGTGCGGAGCTGACGCAGCAACTCCGCGTGTCCGGCCGGGCTCAGGATCAGCACGTGCCGTGGTGCCGCCACCTGGCCAGCCTGCACGTCGCGACGCAGCAAGCCCGCACGTTCCATGCGTTTGATCGTCGGGTACAGCGTCCCGTCCGCGATCGGCCGGACGTGGCCGGTGAGTGCAGCCACGCGTCTACGCAGCTCGTACCCGTGCAGCGGGGCGTCTGCCAGGAAGCCCATTATCGCGAAGTCCAACACCGTGCTAGCTTACCTCGGCGACGTGATACCTCGAAAACGAGGTACCGATTAGGAGGTACGTGATGCGTGGCGCCCAGGTGCGACCAGATGGCACGACGATCCGCTGGGTGGAGCTCCCCGGCGCCGAACCCACTCGGGTCTACCTGCACGGGCTCGGCGCCTCCTCGCCGGCGTACTACGCGGCGGTGGCCACCAACCCCGCCCTCGCCGGACGGCGCAGCCTGCTGATGGATCTGCTCGGGCACGGCATCAGCGACCGGCCGGCCGACGCCTCGTACACAATGGAGGAGCACGCCGACCTGCTCGCCACCGCACTGACAGCAGCCGGGGTCAGCGCCGCAGAGGTGATCGCACACAGCATGGGCGGCGCCGTCGCCATCGTCCTGGCCGCCCGCCATCCGCACCTTGTTTCCGCACTGGTCCTTGTCGACGCCACCCTCGACCCGCAGCCTCCGGGCGTCGGCATCCACGCCCGCTACACCGAGGAGCAGTTCGTACACGGCGACGGCCGATCCGACACGCTCACCCGAGTCGGCACGGCCTGGGCTGCGACGATGCGACTCACTAGTCCGGAGGCGCTTTACCGCACTGCGGCACACCTCGGCCGCGGCACCACCCCCACCATGCGTGAGCTGCTGCTCGAACTGCCAGTGCCGCGCACATACCTCCACCCGGCCGACAACGAACCGATCGGTGCGCGCGCCCTGACCGACGCCGGCGTGCGGGTGGTCGCCGTACCAGACGCCGGCCACAACATCATGCTGGACAACCCAGACGGCTTCGTCGCGGCCACAGCCGCGGCATTGCGGGCGTAGCGCAAGCTTTCCATTCGCAATTCGGCATGATCGGACGGCACCGCAACACGCGCAGATCGCGCACGGCACTCGTGTCAGGCGTGCTCGTGCGGCCTCACATCCGGGATTTCAGCACGTCGATTTCGCAGCCTGGCGCGGCCGGGTCGAAGCCGTGTTCTACCAGCCAGCGGATCGCCAGCAGGCTTCGCAATGACCACCACGCGCGGATGACGTCGAGGTCGACGTCGGTGCCGTAGCCGGCGAGGACGTCGCCGAGGTGCTCCTCGTGCCCGAGCGTCAAGATGGCGAGGTCGTACAGGGCATCGCCCTGGCCCGCCTCGGACCAGTCGAGAACGCCGGTGATCTCGTCGTCGTCGACGAACACATGGGCGATCTGCAGGTCGCCGTGCATGAACACCGGAGTCCACGGCCGAAGCGCAGCCTCGGCAACCCGGCGGTTGCACGTGACCAGGTCAGCGGGAAGGACGTCGTTCGTGACGAGCCAGTGGCACTCACCGTCGAGGCGCGACGCCAACTCGTCGAGGCGGCGACCGGGCCAGGGCGGCAACGGCGCGTCGTGCAGCATCCGTGCGGCGGCACCGGCCGCGGCCCACGCCGCCGAAGACGCGGTCGACGGCTCGCCGAGGCGGCCGAGTGCCCTCCCGGGAAGGGCGGCGAGCGCGAGCACGGGCGGCTTCCGCCACAGGATCTCCGGAGTAGGGATCGGCGCCATAGCCATCGCCTCGACCTCGACATCAGTGCGACTTTGATCAGCGTCGATCTTCAGGAACACGTCGCCGACGCGCAGGGTCGCGCGCTCGTGGTGGGCGACGACGACCTCAACCTCTTCCACGTCGGCCAGTGTCGCGGAGATGACCACCGACGTCACCGGCTTATTGCGTGCGACTGCGCGGTCGACCGCGTCCCGCTGCCCGGTCGCCTGCCCGACTCGCTCACATCGGCAGAGTCGGACATGCCCACTCGCTGAGCTGCCAATTCCCGACCAGCGGCAGATGCGGATGCCCGTCGGCAGTTCGCGCTAGACGTGGCCGTTGTGTTGCTCGTGCTCGGCGCGCCCGCGCAACGTCGACAGCGACCTCATCGAGGTGTGGTACGCAAACGGGCCGGCACAGTCCTGGACGTCGACGTCGAGGCTGAGCCAAGAGGTGGCCGTCTCTCGCGACCGAATCATGGCCGCGGCGGGCAGCTGCGGCGGGCCGGGCTGGGCCCTCCCGCTCGGGCCGCTCCAAAGCGAAAACTCCGGTATAACGAGCGTGCAGTTCCGCTGGCCGACATCGCCCTTTCGGAGTGCCCCATGACGACGCAGTTGCGTGCCCGCCTCAGCGAGACACTCCAAGCTGGCCAGGTCAGCGGTCTGCACGCCGTTGCGGCAGTTCGCGGTGGCCAAACCTTGCTGGAGTACTACGGAACGGGCGAAGACTTCGCCTGGGGCGACTCGCTGGGCGTCGTTGAGTTCGGGCCCGAGACGCTGCACGACATCCGGTCAGTCACCAAGAGCGTGACCGTGCTGTTGTACGGCATCGCGCACGGCGAAGGGCTGGTCCCGCCGCCGGCGGAGCCGCTCCTGCGGGGCTTCCCGCAGTACCCCGACTTGGCGGCCGACCCCCAGCGTGCCCGGCTCACCGTCGAGCACGCGCTGACGATGTCGTTGGGCGTGGAATGGCGCGAAGATCTCCCGTACAACAGCCCGGCCAACGCCGAAATCGCGATGGAGTTGGCGCCGGACCGGTACCGGTACATTCTGGAGCGGCCGGTCATCGAGCCGCCCGGTGTCCGATGGACCTACTGCGGCGGTGCCACGGCCCTGCTCGGCCGACTGATCGCCGATGGCACCGGGCAGTCGCTGCCGCAGTACGGGCAGGCCGTCCTGTTCGCGCCGCTGGGAATCGACAACTTCGAATGGATGACCGGCGCGGACGGAGTAGCCTCCGCCGCGTCCGGGCTGCGACTCGCGCCCCGCGACCTGGCCAGGCTCGGCGAGCTGATGCTGGCCGAGGGAGCCTGGGGCGGTCAGCAGATCGTCCCCGAGGACTGGATCCGCACGATGCTGCAGCCACGCCTGCAGACCAGCTGGGGCGCGCAGTATGGCTATCAGTGGTACATCGAATCCATTGAGGGCCGTCGGCTGGTAGTCGGCATGGGCAACGGCGGGCAGCGCCTGTTCGTCCTGCCCGACCTGGACCTCACCGTGGCCATTACCGCCGGCAACTACGACGACCCCGACCAGTGGCGGACCCCGCTCGGGGTGCTGGAGCGGATCATCCTCCCCGCGATGGCCTGACGGCGCCGGGTCCTCCAGTCAGCCGCGTCGGCATGGCAGGCATCTGGGCCAGACGCGACCTGACACATGTGGTTGGGACAGTTGCTGCATTCGCCGGAGGTGCATCCGTGTCACGGCACCCGACCCGACATCCGGTCATCGGCACGTCCGGACGGCGTCCGGGCCAGCTCGGCATGACGCTGCGTAGCGCGTGGATCGCGGCAGATCCGCACGGCGGCTCGATTCGTTGATTGATCACCGATGGAAGGATCGGCGGTGTGATCGATCTGCCTGAGGGATCTTGGTGGGATTGGGACGTACTGCACTTCGACGGCTCCCAGCTTCGGTTGGCCGCCGGACACGACCTGACCTACCACCACGATCTCGAGGTGGTCTTCACAGACGTCGCATACCTGGCCTGCCCGACCCAGTTCCGGGATCCTCGGTTCCGGGAACCCACCCTCGACGAGCGCGCACTCGTGCGTCGGCACGTCGGTGAAGAACCACCAGTGATCGTTGCCTTCGACGTCGACGCACCGGCCGAAGGTGATCTTCTTACCTGCCTTGTCGCAGCAGGGTCGGTTGAGGTGTTACCCGGCCTGATCTACCGCTCCTGGCGCGACTACCTCGCTGCAGGAGCACGCGTGGCTCCGCACGTACGGCCGCCAGAGCAATCGTAAGGTCCGCACCTCGCCGGAGCCGCGGGCTGACCAGATAGGACAGGACCCGCGCCGGTAGTCCTTCAACACTAGGATCACGGGTCCGGTCGGCCGCGTGGCTGCTTACTGTTGGAGTGACGCGACGACCTCGACGAGGACATCGGGCGCCTCCCAGTTGAGCAGGTGTCCGGCATCGGGCACGGTCACCAGCCGCGCTCCGGGCACGCCGGCGGCGAGCCGGTGTGAGTGGCTCGGGGGCGTCGAGCGGTCCGCCGAGCCCACCACGACGACGGTCGGTACGGTGATCTCGCTCAGCCGGGGGTAACGGTCCTCTCGGCTGAAGGCCCGCACGATCGGGATGAGCGGCTGGTGGCGCTGACGGACGAAGACGTCCCGGAACACGGAGATCATGACCGGCGACGGCCGGGTGCCGCACTGCGCGGCTCCGAACAGCACACCACCGGCACGAGTGCGCGCGAGTCGCTGCAGAAGACCGGTTTCCAGCAGCGGAATCTGCAGCCGATTCTGCGGTGCCTGGTCGAGGATGCGGCCCGCCCAGGTAGCGAACAGCACCAGGCCGCGTAGGCGCCGGGCCAGCTCGGGGTGGTCGAGCACGGCACGGATCGCGATGAATCCGCCCATGGAGTGGCCGACCAGCACGCCGTCACGCACGTCGAAGTGCTCCAGAATGGCGGCGTAGTCCGCCGCCATGGGTTTCGAGCCGGTACCGGCGGAACCGAGTGTCGAGCGCTCGTGGCCGCGCTGGTCGAAGGCGATGACGCGGTGACCGCGGGCGACCAGGGTGTCCCACACCACGTTCCACTCCAGCAGCGAGGCCCCATATCCGTGGGCGAGCACCACCGGCGGGCCGTCCCCGGTCACGATCGCGCGCAGCACCGTTCCGTCCGGACGCGGGACGAGCACCTCCTCGCCCTGCGGCTCCCGAGCAAGCCGGTCATACGGCAAGGGGTCCGGGTTGCGTTCGATCCTGGCGACCGCCGCCCGTGCCGCCCCGATGGTCGCGGCACCGAGCAGCGCGACGGCCGTGCCGCCGACGATCCAGGCCCGGTGCATGCTCAACGCCGCCCGAACCGGAGCGGCAGGCTCTCGGGTCCATGGATGGCGGTGGGCGGACGCCAGGTGACGGGGCCGGCTATCGACGGCGGCGCCAGTTGACTGCTGAGCGCGATCAGCGACTCGGCCATCTCGACGCGGGCGGTCGGGGCGCCGATGCAGTAGTGCGGTCCACCGCCGAAGGTCAGGTGCGGCACCTGCCGGTGGATCGTGATGTCGAAACGGTCACCGTCGTCGACGGCGCGCGGGTCCCGGCTGGCGGCGTGCGTGCCGAGCAGCAGGAAGGTGCCCGCTGGGACGTGGACACCGTGCACGTCGAGGTCCTCGACGGGGAACCGGAAGATCGTCGGTACCGCCGGCGCCCATCGCATGACCTCCTCCACGGCCTGTGGCGCGAGCTCCGGGCGCTTCGCGAGCAGCCGCCACTGGTCGGGGTACTCGCTGAACGTCGCCAGCGCCTGACCGAGCTGGTTACGGGTGGTGTCGTGCGCGGCGAACACGAGGGTCAGGGCGAGGTTGCGCAGTTCTTCAGCGCTGAGCCGGTCCCCGCTTTCCTCGGCGGCGATGAGCGCCGACAGGAGGTCGTCCCGCGGCTCGGCGCGGCGCTGCTCGATCAGTGAGTCGACGTACGCACGCAGCCCCACGACGGCCTCCTCGACCCGCGTACGCAGCTGCGGCAGGGTGAAGCTGTAGACCAGTCCGACATCGGTCGACCAGCGGCGGAACAATTCGTAATCGGTCCGTGGGACACCGAGCAGCGCGCACATCACCCGCACCGGCATCGGGTCGGCGAAATCTGCCATGAACTCGCACTCGCCCCGCTCGGCGATCGCCGCGGTCAGACTCGTCGCGGTGTCACGCATGAACGGCCGCAGGCCCTCGATCATCCGTGGCGAGAGCGCCTTGCTGACCAGTCGCCGCAGGCGCAGATGGTCGGCGCCGCGCTGGTGCAGGATCATCGGCACGAACCAGTCGTACAGCGGTCCGTCGGAAATGCCCATCAGCTCCAGGTAGCGCTCGCCGCTCTGCGCCAGCCGCGGGTCGCGGAGCAGTTGGTGCATCTCGGCGTGGCGCAGCACGATGAGTCCCATCGGCGTCATGGCACACCAGTTGGCCTCACGTGCCGCAGCGACCGCAGGAGAGTCGAACCGAAAGTCCGGCGTGGTGATGTCGAGGAACGGAAGGTCCACGGCGGGGATCGTCGTCATCGTCACTCCTGACGGAATGATCTAGGTGCATGAATCGATGCCGTGGCCACGGTAGCCGCACGGCCCCCATGCGCGACACCCCTTGTAATCAACGTCCCACGATGTGTCACCGTCGTCATGTCGCGTGCCCCGTCGGCCTCGACAGAACCGACACGTGCGTGTGGAGCGGCAGGGATCAACAACCCGGGACAGAACACCTAGCCGACGACTTCGGCCGCCCAACGTACCGCTGGACCATAGGCTCCGCCGGCACGTCCTGTACCGGATCTCTCCCGGCTAGCAGCAGGACGGCACTGTCCTGAGCAACGCACTCAATTCGGCAGGACCGCGCGCGAGCGCCGCCTCGCCCCGTCACTCAACGTGGCGCACGGGGCGGCAGAACAGTGCGTCGTAGGTCCTCGGTCGAGAAGATTGGCTCGTCGCGGGCTGCTCAGCGAATCCGGTGGCTCGGCGCTCCGCAGTCACGGCTGAGCCCGACGACGCCAGCGCAGAGCTCGGTGAACGAGTCGTCGCAGCAGTCGTTGTGGATGCGTCGGCTCGCTGAGCGGAACCCAGATTTCTCGCCGACGAGCCAGGGCACGCGCTCATCCACGGGCCCGGCGTTGCCGTATACGGTCTGCGGTCATGTCGCTCAAGCTGCTCCCGGTCGACGAGGTGTGGGTGGACCGCATGATCACGCTGGCCGACGTGCCCTGGGAGCGGGCGACGGTCGAGGCGATGTTCGTGCAGTGGGGTCTCGCCCGGCCCGGCGAGGACGTCGGTTGGGAGGGCGGCCCGGGAGCACCCCAGTTCGCCGTCGACCGCGAGGGCGAACCGTCGGGGTGGCTGGTCGAGCTCGGGGCGGCACCGCCGGATCCGGACGTGTGGGTGCACCTGCCGTGCGCGCTGTACTGGCCGGCGTTCGGGGCGGAGGAGCCGGACGACCCCGACGACGAGGACGAGTACGACGAGGACCTGCCCCCGCTGTGGGTTCGGCGGCCGGACGCAAGGCGGGCCGAGTTCCATGCCGAACGGGATCGCCTCGCCGCGCTCATCACCACCCGTCTCGGTGCGCCGGAGAGCGTGGTGAACGGAGCGTACGACAGCTACCGGGCGGTGTGGCGACGTGGTGACCGGGCGCTGCTGCTGGAGACGACCGACGACATCCACACGTACTCGCATTACGACGTGCTCGGCATCCGGCTGCGGCGATACGACCCGTCACTCACCGACCTGGACACCTGAGGCCGGCGCCGTGCCAAGCCTACGGCCTTTACCCCGGCGCGTCTCGCGGCAGATCAGGATGAGGGCTTGGGTTGCGGCCAGGGAAAATCATCCCGGCCGCGCTCCGTGACGCGCGGTCCGCGGCTAGATGCGGACGCCTCGAACACCGCGCGAGGCAGCAGAGAAGGCTGCGAGGGAGTAGACGCGCAATCACTATGCTTACTGCCGAGCACGCCTAGGGCGGTGTCCTGCCGATCTTGGTGGGGCGAGACGGAACCTCAGAGGGTTAGGGTGTCGATGTGACGACTGCCCGGCCGCTCGACAGCGAGGAACTCGCGAGCACGGCTCCGGAGCGAGAGGTTCTGGAAGCCTTCATCGACGCGTACCGCGATGTCATCATCGCCAAGCTCCGGGGGCTGTCGGAGGATGACGCCCGCCGGAGCCTGGTGCCCTCGCTCACCACGCTCATCGGTCTCGTCAAACACGTCGCCGCTGTCGAGCGGAACTGGTTCCAGCACTGTCTGGAACAGCAGCCGCGTGAACAGATCACTGGCAACTCGTTCGGTGACGACGCCAGTTGGCAGGTCGGCTCGGACGAGACGGTCGCAGACGTCATCGCGGAGTACGCCACGGCATGTGATCGATCGAGGAAGATCGCGGCCGGCTTCGCCCTCGACGACACTGTTCCTCATCCCCGCCTGGGCAGGGTGTCACTGCGCTACATCTACGTGCACATGATTCGTGAGTTGGCGCGGCACTGCGGCCACGCCGACATCCTCCGGGAGCAGATCGACGGCATGACCGGGGACTAAGCTGCATCCCCGTCGATCATCGAAGCCAGATAACGGTGGCGATGAGGACGAGGCTGGCCCGGTAGAGGGATGCGCGTTTGGCGTAGCGGGTGGCCAGGTCGCGCCACTGCTTGAGGCGGTTGAAGCAACGTTCCACCACGTTGCGCTTCTTGTAGACCGCCCGGTCGAAGGCCGGTGGCCGCCCGCCGGCGCTGCCTTTGGCGGCCCGGCGGGCGACCTGGTCGGACCGCTCGGGGATGACGTGCCGGATCCCGCGCTGCCGCAAAGCGCGGCGGGTGGAGTCGTGGGCGTAGCCCTTATCAGCGATCAGCACCTCGGGGCGTTTACGGGGCCGGCCAGGCCCCGGCTCGTTGACTCGGATCGCGTCCAGCAGCGCCAAGAGTTGGGGGTTGTCGCCGGCCTGGCCTGGGGTGAGCAGGATCGATAACGGCCGGCCACGTCCGTCAACAGCCAGGTGGATCTTCGTGCTCAACCCGCCCCTCGATCGGCCGATGGCTTCACCATCTTGCGCACCAGGCGTCGCCGGACTTGCCGGGGAGCCCCCTTTTTTCGGGCGCCAGCGGCATGCTGATGCGCCCGCACGACCGACGAGTCGATGCTGATCGTCCACTGCACCGGTATGCCGTCGTCATGCACCTGCGCCGCCGCGAGGATCCGATCCCACGTCCCGTCCACCGTCCAGCGGCGCAGCCGTTCGTGGCAGGTCTTCCACGGCCCATACCGTTCTGGCAGGTCACGCCACGGCGCACCCGTGCGCAGCTTCCACAGGATCCCGTTGATGACCTGCCGGTGATCCCGCCACCGCCCCCGCGCACCGCCCGGCTCGGGAAGCAGCGGCGCGATCACCGCCCACGCCTCATCGGTCAGTTCACCACGACGCACCACCGGCACATCGTCAACGATCAACCACTACAAGATCGGCAGGACACGCCCTAGGCGAGTCGTCGCTTATCCTTCTGGCCGTGCCGGGATCTCTGTCGCCCCGCCTCGCCGCGATCGTGAACGCGCTTCCCCTTCAGCCGCACTCCCGCGTCCTCGAAATCGGATGCGGGCCCGGGGCGGCCGCACGAGCGGTCGCAGCCCGACTCACCACCGGCCACATCTTGGCCATCGACCGGTCTGCCACCGCGATCGCCCAGGCAGAGGCAGCCGCAGTGGACGAAATCAGGTCCGGCCGCATGAGTGTCCGCCGCGTCGCGGCCGAAGACTTCGTCCTGCAGACCCAGGAAGAGCCGTACGAGATCGTGTTCGCCGTCCGCGTTGGCGCCCTCGACGGGCGCCACCCCGAGGCTGGTCAGCAGGTGCTGCAGCGTATCGCCGGGGCGACCAAGGCAGACGCCCGACTCTTCATCGACGGCGGCGATCCGCTTCGGGAGCTACCCATCCCGCGGCTTGAGCCGAACGAAGGGGCCCGGCGGTCGATGTAGCGACGCACCGGTCGTGTCTCACTGCCCCAGCTGACCAGCGCTACATCGACGCCTTGGACGGGTATGCGTCCACGGCAACCCCGACACACACTGCCATCGGCACGACCGAACGGCAACCGGGCCAGCTCGGCGTGACGCTGCATAACACGCGGATCGCGGCAGTGAGCGGGCGGCGGACCAGACGAAGCGCGATACGAACCAGTGTGAGCAGTAGTTGACGGCGATCCGCTGCCGGGTGAACAGGCGGCGCTGCGGGACTACTGTTGCTCCGCGTGACCCACGTCGAGATCGASMGCGGAGCTGGTCCGGGATCTAGTACGCGACCAGCACAAAGACCTCGCCGATCGCCCAGTTCGGCTA
>NZ_JAEVHN010000142.1:0-11963 GCF_016803375.1 Micromonospora sp. 4G55 | reverse complement strand
GTCTCCGAGGGCAAAACCCGACGCGAAGCGATCCGCTGCCTCAAACGCTACGTCGCCAGGGAACTCTACGAACT
Organism: Micromonospora sp. 4G55; assembly: GCF_016803375.1. Taxonomy (NCBI): domain Bacteria; kingdom Bacillati; phylum Actinomycetota; class Actinomycetes; order Micromonosporales; family Micromonosporaceae; genus Micromonospora; species Micromonospora sp. 4G55. Next base: position 11,889 of record NZ_JAEVHN010000142.1, on the reverse strand, counting down.
CATCGTCCAGACAACGAGCCACACCGGGCAGGGTGCGGTACGCGGTGTCGGCGGCGGTCAACCAGCCCATCGTCTCGTGGTCGTCGCCGCGCCGCTCAATCCGCCGGTACGCCTCCGCCGGGTCCACGGTGAGCAGGAAGGTAACCTGCGGGGGCGGGAAGACCCGGTAGCCGACCCGGGCCAGCCGCTCCCAGCGCTGCCCGCCGTGCGCCCGGATGCTGGCGTACTGGCAGGCGGAGTAGCGGTCCATCACCGCCGTGCGGCCGGTCACCAGGCAGCTCAGCAGCGCGGCGGCGATCGCCAGCCAGCGCAGCACCGACTCCACGGCCAGCACGCCGTTGCGCCCCACCAGGCGCTGCGCGTCGGGGCGGCCGAGCCGATTGGCGAGCCGGCCGAGCCAGCGCCGGCCGCCGGCGTTGCGGTGGTAGGTGGCAGGCCGGCCGGCCGCGGTGAGCGCGTCGGCGAGCCGGTGCGCCTGGGTCGTCTTGCCCGAACCGTCGATGCCGATCAGGGCGACGCGGCGAAGTCGGGCCTTGCCGCCGGTCGCCCGCAGTGATCTGGCCACCCTGCACAGGTTATCCGACCGGCGCTCGCCTCCCGGCGGTTTGCCCGATTGATGGCCCGGTGACCAGTCTCCGATCGCCCCCAGGTGTGGGTGGCGGGCGGGCCGGGTACGCAACGTCATTTCCGACCGCCTGTCCACCTTCACGACGACGGGAGAACCAGATGGCCGAGCGCGGGGACGAGAGCCTGTTGCACACCCTCAAGCGGGTCGCCGCCGTGCTCAAGCAGAACGACATCCCCTTCGCCCTCGGCGGCAGCTTCGCCGTCTACGCGCACGGCGGCCACTCCAGCGAGCACGACGTGGACTTCCTGCTCCGCGAGGAGGACGTCGAACGGGCGATGGAGGCGCTGGTCGCCGAGGGCTTCACGGCCGAGCGCCCACCGGAGGACTGGCTGGTCAAGGTCTACGACGAGGGGCGGATGGTGGACCTGATCCACCGACCGATCGAGACCCCGGTGACCGAGGAGACCTTCGCCGACACCGTGGTGCGCCCGGTGGACGCCATCCACATGCCGGTGCTGTCCGCGACCCGGCTGATGGTGCACAAGCTGCTCAGCTTCTCGCAGCACTACTGCGACTTCGCCCGCGGCCTGCCGCTGGCCCGCTCGCTGCGGGAACAGATCGACTGGGAACGGGTACGGAAGGAGACGCAGCACTCGCCGTACGCCGAGGCGTTCCTGGTGCTGCTGGACCGGCTCGACGTGGTGCCGTACGGCGGCACGCCCGTGCCGTACGCCCGCACCCCCGAGGGAGAGGAGACACCGTGACCGAGCATGGTGCCGGCCCGCCCGACGAGTACGTCGAGGCGGAGATCCACCGGCTGCTCGCCGAGGATCCGGACGTCGCCGAGCAGGGAATCACCGTGGTCCACCGGGAACGCGGCCTGGTCCTCTACGGCGAGGTGGAGACCCCGCACCGGCGGGAGGAGATCCTCCGGCGGGTCTCGGAGCGCTTCCCGGACCTGCCGATCACCAGCGACATCGGGGTGATCCGCGCGCAGGCGCCGACCCAGGTCGAGGAGCTGCCGTGAGGGGGGTCCGACGATGATCCGGATCGCCGCCGTCGGCGACGTGCACGTGGACGAGGACGTGGTCGGCCGGTTCCGTCCGGCCCTGGAGGAGCTGCCGGACTGCGCCGACGTGCTGCTGCTCGCCGGGGACCTGACCCGGCACGGCACCGAGTCCGAGGCGCGCTGCGTGGCCCGGGAGTTCGGCGGGCTCGGGGTGCCGGTGATCACCGTGCTCGGCAACCACGACCACCAGTGCGACCAGGTGCCGCAGGTGGTCAAGGTGCTGGAGGACGCCGGGATCACCGTGCTGGAGGGGACGGGCACGGTGGTGGAGTGCGCCGCCGGCCGGCTCGGCGTGGCCGGGGTCAAGGGCTTCGGCGGTGGCTTCGCCGGCCGGTGCGCCAGCGACTTCGGGGAGCCGGAGATGAAGGCCTTCGTCCGGACGACCAACGAGAGCGCCGAGGCGCTGGGGAAGGCGCTGCGCGAGCTGGACTGCGACCTGCTGGTCGCGCTCACCCACTACTCCCCCGTGCCGGACACGCTCGCCGGCGAACCGCTGGAGATCTATCCGTTCCTGGGGTCGTACCAGCTGGGCCAGGCGATCGACTCGGCGCCGACCGCGCTGGCCCTGCACGGGCACGCCCACGCGGGCACCGAGCGGGGCACCACTCCCGGCGGGGTCCGCGTCCGCAACGTCGCGCACCCTGTGATCAAGCAGGCGTACAGCATCTTCCACCTCGGCGATCACCTCGAATGATCTCCCAGGTTTCCGGGATCGGAGAGCCGGGTATTCAGCCGCCATGGAGCTGATTCTCTGGATTCTCGCAGTCGTACTCGTGGTCGCCGGCATCCTTGCGCTGTTCCGCCGGCAGATCCTGTGGGGCGTCGTCCTCATCGTGGTGGGCCTGCTGGTCGGCCCGGGTGGTGTCAGCATCTTCAATTGACGCTGGTTTCGCGTCACCGGACCCGCCGGGGTCGTCGCTTCCGGAATCTCCGTCCTCCCAGACCTGGAGATCCGGCAGCGAGACCCCGCGCCGTGCGTCCGGGGCAGCTCAACAGCTGAGCCGACGTGGGGGCCCCGGCCCGGCCGGCCCGCCGCGCGTCCGCGCCTCAGCAGCGCGGCACGTTCGGGATCCACCCGTCGTAGCCGGTGTAGACGTACGCGTCGGAGATGTACCGACCTGAGCCGATCCGGTCCCAGATCGAGCTGGTGCCGTACGTGCCGGTGACCGTGGTGCCGGTGGTCTGGCAGTAGATGGTCACCGTGGCGCCGTCGGCGACCGAGCCGACCGCGCTGTAGCCGGTGCCGGGGCCGGAGCGCACGGTCAGGTCCGCGCCGGCGGTGTTGACGGTGCCGGTCGCGGTGCCGCTGGAGCAGGCGTTGTCGCTGGTGTAGGTCTTGGTGCCCCAGTACAGCGCCAGCGCGCCGTTGAACCGGACCTGAATGTCGTTGCCGCTGAGCCGCTGCTCGTAGTGCAGGTGCGGCCCGGTGGAGCCGCCGGTGCTGCCCACCCAGCCGATCACCTTGCCGTAGCCGACGGTCTGGCCGACCGAGACGTTGAAGCCGTTGAGGTGGGCGTAGTAGGTGGTGTAGCCGCCGCCGTGGTCGATCCGGACGTACTTGCCGTAGCTGGTGCCGCCGAGGTCGGTGACCCGGTCGACGGTGCCGGGGGCGCTGGCCACCACCGGGTCGCCGAGGTCGTCGGTGCGGTTGAAGTCGATCGCGTACGCCGGGCTGTGGTCGGACCGAGTCTGCCCGGACCAGGACTGGCCGCAGGGGAATGGCACCTTGAACGTCGGCGCGGCCAGCGCGGGGCTCGCCGGGGCCACCAGGGCCACCGAGGCGAGCAGCGCGGCCGCGGCCAGACTCCACCACCGTCTACGCATCCAGCACCTCCAATGTTGAGATTCTTCAATCTGCTGGGCATAGCGTGGCAGAAACCTCCATCGATGGGAAGTGGCACGCGGTGCAGGTCGCGACTACTGCGCGGGAGCGTGCCCACGGCCGGTGGGGCGGGTTTCGGGATTGTTACCGGGCCGTGTCCGGCCAGGGCTGGACCGGAGGTCATGCAAGCGCTTACATGTGGAGACGACCATCGGACCGGCGCGGCTTCGACTCCTCCACGCGCCGGCAAGGAAGGAGAACGGCATGGCGTTTGCCAGATCACGCCAGGCTCTCGCGATCGCCGGCGTACTGGGGCTGGCGCTCGGCGCCACCGCCTGCGGCACCGGCAACGACAAGAAGAGCAGCAACGCGGGCTCCGCGGAGTGCGCCGCATACGAGAAGTACCAGGGCCACGACGGCAAGAAGGTCACGATCTACTCGTCGATCCGGGACATCGAGGCCGACCGCCTGGAGCAGTCCTGGAAGCAGTTCGAGGACTGCACCGGCATCACGATCGACCACGAGGGCAGCGGCGAGTTCGAGGCCCAGCTGGGTGTCCGCGTCGACGGTGGCAACGCCCCCGACCTGGCCTTCATCCCCCAGCCGGGTCTGCTCAAGCGGTTCGTCGACGCCGGCAAGGTCAAGACGGTCGGCGCCGACACCAAGGCGCTGGCCGAGCAGAACTTCACCCCCGACTGGCTGAAGTACAGCACCGTCGACGGCAAGCTCTACGGCGTTCCGCTCGGCTCCAACGTCAAGTCGTACGTGTGGTACTCGCCGAAGACCTTCAAGGAGAAGGGCTGGCAGGTCCCGACCACCTGGGACGACCTGATCAAGCTCAGCGACACGATCGCGGCCAGCGGCACCAAGCCGTGGTGCGCCGGCATCGAGTCCGGTGACGCCACCGGCTGGCCGGCCACCGACTGGATCGAGGACGTCATGCTCCGGACCCAGGGTCCGGAGGTCTACGACCAGTGGACCACCCACGGCATCCCGTTCAACGACCCGAAGGTCGCCGACGCGGTGAACAAGGCCGGCACCATCCTCAAGAACGAGAAGTACGTCAACGGCGGCTTCGGCGGCGTGAAGAGCATCGCCACCACCTCCTTCCAGGAGGCGGGCGTCCCGATCACCACCGGCAAGTGCGCGCTGCACCGCCAGGCGTCCTTCTACGCCAACCAGTGGCCGCAGGGCACCAAGGTGGCCGAGGACGGCGACGTCTTCGCCTTCTACTTCCCGGCCATCGACCCGGCCAAGGGCAAGCCGGTGCTGGGTGCCGGCGAGTTCGTCGCGGGCTTCGCCGACCGTCCCGAGGTCCAGGCGGTGCAGACCTACCTGGCCTCCGGCGAGTACGTCAACAGCCGCGCCAAGATCGGCGACTGGCTGTCGGCGAACAAGAAGCTCGACCTGGCCAACGTGCCGAACCCGGTGGACAAGCTCTCCGTCGGCATCCTCCAGGACCCGAAGACCGTCTTCCGTTTCGACGGCTCGGACCTGATGCCGGCCGCGGTCGGCGCGGGCACCTTCTGGAAGGGCATGGTCGACTGGGTGAACGGCAAGGACACCGCGACCGTCCTCAACGGCATCGAGGGCAGCTGGAAGTGATCTGAGTTGTGGCCCGGTCCGCGTCGCGGGCCGGGCCACCACCGCAACCGAGCCCTTGAGGGAGGGTCGATGGACTGGCTGGAGGAACAGCCCAAGTTCTTCATGCTGGGGTACGGGCTGCTCGCCTTCGTCGTGGTGGTGGGCGGGCTGCTCCTGCTGCTCGACGTGGTCCCCGCCTGGTTCGCCCGCCGCCGGGAGGCGCAACTGATCGCCGCGTCGGCGAGCGGTGCCCCACTGCCCCGCCGACCGAAGCAGCGGGAGGGGCTGTTCGCCCTGTTCTTCCTGCTGCCGACGCTGCTGCTGCTCGCCATCGGGCTGGTGGTGCCGGCGATCCGCACCACGCTGCTCTCCTTCATGGACGCCGGCAGCAACGACTGGGTGGGCCTGCGCAACTACGGCTGGATGTTCTCCGAGGACTCGATCGTCCGGGTCCTGCTCAACACCCTGGTCTGGGTGCTGCTGGTCCCGCTGGTGGCCACCTCGTTCGGCCTGCTCTACGCGGTGATGGTGGACAAGGCCAGGTTCGAGGCGGTCGCCAAGTCGCTGATCTTCCTGCCGATGGCGATCTCGTTCGTCGGCGCCAGCATCATCTGGAAGTTCGTCTACGCCTACCGCGGCGACGGCCAGGAGCAGATCGGCCTGCTGAACCAGATCGTGGTCAGCCTCGGCGGCGAGCCGGAGCAGTGGCTGCTGGAGTCGCCGCTGAACACGCTGCTGCTGATCGTGATCATGGTGTGGATCCAGGCCGGCTTCGCCATGGTGGTGCTCTCCGCCGCGATCAAGGCGATCCCGGCGGACATCGTGGAGGCCGCCCGCCTCGACGGGGTCACCCCCTGGCAGATGTTCTGGCGGATCACCATGCCGAGCATCCGGCCCGCGCTGATCGTCGTGGTAGTGACGCTGTCGATCGCCACGCTCAAGGTCTTCGACATCGTCCGGACCGCGACCAACGGCAACTACGACACCAGCGTGATCGCCAACGAGATGTACAACCAGGCGTTCCGGTACGGCCAGAACGGGCAGGGCTCGGCGCTGGCCGTCTTCCTGTTCATCCTGGTGGTCCCGATCGTGATCTACCAGATCCGCAACCTGCGTCAGCAGCGGGAGGGCTGAGATGAGCACCGCCACGCCCACGGTCCCGGCCGGCACCCAGGCCACCGGGAAGACCACCACCGCCGGACGCGTCCGCAAGCGGCTGAACAGCCGTACGGCCACGCTGATCTCGATCGTCATCGCGCTGCTCTGGACGATCCCGACCTTCGGCCTCTTCGTGTCCTCGTTCCGGCCGGAGGACGAGATCAAGAGCACCGGCTGGTGGACGTTCTTCACCAACCCGCAGTTCACCCTCGAGAACTACCAGGAGGTGCTCTTCGGCAGCTCCTCCTCCTCGGGTCAGCTCGCCAGCTACTTCATCAACTCGCTGGCCATCACCATCCCCTCGGTGCTGTTCCCGCTCGCCTTCGCGTCGCTCGCCGCGTACGCGCTGGCCTGGATCAACTTCAAGGGCCGGGACTGGCTCTACATCGCGATCTTCGCGTTGCAGATCGTCCCGCTGCAGATGGCGCTGGTGCCGCTGCTGAAGTTCTTCTCCACCGGCGTCACCGTCGCCGGCGTCACCCTGATGCCGGCCTGGGACCTGGTGGACGAGCAGAAGTTCGCCCAGGTGTGGTTCGCGCACACCTGCTTCGCGCTCCCCTTCGCGGTGTTCCTGCTGCACAACTTCATCTCGCAGCTGCCCAGGGACCTGATGGAGGCGGCCCGGGTCGACGGGGCCACCCACCCCAAGATCTTCCGCACCATCGTGCTGCCGCTGATCACCCCGGCCCTGGCGGCCTTCGGCATCTTCCAGTTCCTCTGGGTCTGGAACGACCTGCTGGTCGCGCTGATCTTCGCCGGGGGCGGCAACGAGACCGCCCCGCTGACCGTCCGGCTGGCCGAGATGGCCGGCACCCGGGGCAACGAGTGGCAGCGGCTGACGGCGGGCGCGTTCGTCTCGATCGTCGTACCGCTGATCGTGTTCCTGTCCCTGCAGCGCTACTTCGTCCGCGGCCTGCTCGCCGGCAGCGTCAAGGGCTGAGGTCTCGTACCGCCGCCGCCCGTTTCCCGGGCGGCGGCGGTCACGGCCACGGAGCGGGGGAACATCGTGACGAAGATTGATGACGTCGCCCGACTCGCCGGGGTCTCGACCGCCACCGTCTCCCGGGCGCTGCGCGGCCTGCCGACGGTGTCGGCCGCGACGCGCCGCCGGGTGCTCGCCGCCGCCGAGCAACTCCAGTACGCCGTCTCGCCGAGCGCCTCGCGACTGGCCGGCGGCCGGACCGGGACGGTGGCCGTGGTGGTCCCCCGGATCACCCGCTGGTTCTTCGGCACCGTCGTGGAGGCGGTCGAGGAGTTCCTCCACGAGGCCGGGTACGACCTGCTCCTGTACAACCTGGGCGGCCGGGAGCAGATCCGGCAGCGGGTGCTGCGCACCGCCAACCTGCACAAGCGGGTCGACGCCATCATGCTGGTCGCCACGCCCCTGCGACCGGCCGAGCTGACCGCGCTGACCGCGCTGGACCTGCCCGGAATCATCATCAGCTCCGGCACCGTGGTGCCCGGCTGGCCCTGCGTCCGGATCGACGACGTGGCCGCCGCCCGCACCGCCACCCGGCACCTGCTCGACCTGGGGCACCGCCGGATCGCCCACATCTCCGGCGACCCCGACGATGAACTGGCCTTCACCACCCACCTGGACCGACGGCGGGGCTACCGGGAGGCGCTGCGGGCGGCCGGGATCCGCCCCGACCCCAGCCTCGACGTCGAGTCGCAGTTCACCATCGACGGCGGCAACCGGGCCACCGCCGAACTGCTCGCCCGGGGCGAGCCGCCGACCGCGATCTTCGCCGCCTGCGACGAGATGGCGATGGGTGCGATCACCGCGCTGCGCGACGCCGGGCTGCGGGTGCCGCAGGACGTCAGCGTGATCGGCGTCGACGACCACGACCTGGCCAGCGTGCTCGGGCTCAGCACCATCGCCCAGCCGGCCGCCGAGCAGGGCCGGCTCGCCGCCGGCTGCTGCTCGACCCGCTCGGCACCCGCACCACCGGCCCGTACGCCGGCCGGGTCCCCGACCAGCGGGTCGGGGGCCGGGACGACCCGCCGACCCCCCCGGTGATCCTGCCCACTCGGCTGGTGGTGCGTGAATCGACCGCACCGCCGCGGGCACACTGAACGGATTCGACCGCACCACGGCTCGACACAGGGAGAAGGCTCTGAACACCGACGCGAGGCACCAGGAACAGTCCGGTGGCCCGGCCACCGGGTGGTGGACCGAGGCCGTCATCTACCAGATCTACCCGCGCTCGTTCGCCGACTCCGACGGCGACGGGGTGGGTGACCTGCCGGGCATCACCGCCCGGCTCGGTCACCTCGCCGAGCTGGGCGTGGACGCCGTCTGGCTGTCGCCGTTCTACCCGTCGCCGCAGGCCGACGCCGGGTACGACGTGGCCGACTACCGGGACGTCGACCCGCTCTTCGGGCGGCTGGAGGACGCCGACAAGCTGATCGCCGAGGCTCGCGCCAAGGGCCTGCGGGTGATCGTCGACCTGGTGCCCAACCACACCTCCTCGGCGCACCGGTGGTTCACCGCCGCCCTGGCCGCCGCCCCGGGCAGTCCGGAGCGGGCCCGCTACATCTTCCGGGACGGTCTCGGCCCGGACGGCGACCAGCCCCCGAACGACTGGCAGAGCGTCTTCGGCGGCCCCGCCTGGACCCGGGTCACCGACCCCGACGGCCGGCCCGGCCAGTGGTACCTGCACCTGTTCGACACCGGCCAGCCCGACCTGAACTGGGACAACCCGGAGGTCCGCGAGGAGTTCCAGGACGTGCTGCGGTTCTGGCTGGACCGGGGCGTCGACGGCTTCCGGGTCGACGTGGCGCACGGCCTGATCAAGCAGGCGACCTGGCCGACTGGCAGGAGCCGCAGGAGATCCTCTCCGGCAACGAGGTGGCGAAGCCGCGGCCGCCGATGTGGGACCAGGACGGCGTCCACGAGATCTACCGGGAGTGGCGCCGGCTGCTCGACACGTACCCGGGCGAGCGGATCCTGGTCGCCGAGGCGTGGGTGGAGCCGGCGGAGCGGCTGGCCCGCTACGTGCGCCCGGACGAGATGCACCAGGCGTTCAACTTCGAGTACCTGCTCGCCTCGTGGACCGCGCCCGCCCAGTACGCGGTGATCACCCGCTCGCTGGAGGCCACCGACAGCGTCGGCGCGCCGACCACCTGGGTGCTCTCCAACCACGACGTGGTGCGGCACGCCTCCCGGCTCGGCCTGACCATCGGCGGCGGCCGGCCGAACGGCATCGGCATCGGCGACCCGCAGCCGGACGCCGCGCTCGGCCTACGCCGGGCCCGCGCGGCCAGCCTGCTGATGCTGGCCCTGCCCGGCTCCGCCTACCTCTACCAGGGTGAGGAGCTGGGGCTGCCGGAGCACACCACGCTGCCGGACGAGGTCCGGCAGGACCCGACCTGGGAGCGCAGCGGCCACACCCAGCGCGGCCGCGACGGCTGCCGGGTGCCGATCCCGTGGGAGGCCGACGCCCCGTCGTACGGCTTCGGACCGACCGACGCCAGCTGGCTGCCCCAGCCCCCGCTCTGGGCCGAGTACGCCCTCGACCGGCAGCGCGGGGTGCCCGGCTCGACGTACGAGATGTACCGCACGGCGCTGCGGCTGCGGCGCGAGCACGGGCTGGCCCGGGGTCCGCTGCAGTGGCTCTCCTCCGGCGACGAGGTGCTGACCTTCCGCAACGGCGGGCTCACCGTGCTGACCAACTTCGGCGCGGCGGCCGTCCCGGCGCGGCCGGGGAGGTGCTGCACAGCAGCGCCCCGCTGGACGCCGACGGCCGGGTCCCCACCGACGTGACGGTCTGGGTCCGCGCCTGACCCACTGCCGCTCCGCCGGCCCCGCGCTCGTCCGCGGGCCGGCGGACCGGCACGGCGGGCGCCTCGGGCACGTCACCCGGTTCACCCCAGCACCCGGTTGACTCGCTACAGACCTGATGTCGTGAACGACTCAGCCGTGCGCCCCGCCCGGCAGCGGTCGGCCCGACATCAGGCCGGCCTGAATCGTCTACGACATCAGGTCCGTAGCGTCCTGGCGGCACCCGGCCCGGTAGATCCGCCGGCCCAGCGCCAGCGCCGCGCAGCCTGACCTCGGACGGCACGGCACGGCACCACCCGGCGGCGAGCGGTCAGAGTTGGTCGGCGCGGGCGTGCAGCAGGTCGTGCACCGCCTCGATGTCCTCCGGCGAGGACCGGGAGGCGCGCCAGTACATCAGGCCGGTGGGGATGAAGAAGAGCTGGAACACGGCCAGCCCGACGGCGTAGTTCAGCGGCGGCGGGAAGGCCGACCGCAGGCCGTGGAAGGCCACCCCGACCAGGCCGTTGCCGGCCGCCCGGCCCACCCCGTTGACCAGGTTGCCCAGGCTGTAGACGGTGCCCCGGTGCTCGGGCGGGTTGACGTCGGCGATCAGGGCGAACCAGTTCGGCGAGTTCGCCGAGGTCAGCGCCAGCGCGATCACGGCGGCGAGCAGGCTCAGGCCGACCGTCGGCTCGGTCAGCACGCTGGCCAGCACCGCCCGGACCACCGCCCCGCCGCCCGCCCCGTCGGGCACCACGATGCGGATCGGCACGAAGAAGAGGACCAGGTAGAACGGCACGGCCGCGAGGATGCCCACCGCCGCGACCAGGGCCCGCCCCCTCGGGGTACGCCGTTGCAGCGCGTCGCCGGCCAGTCCACCGACGATGGAGAACACCCCGCCGAGCTGGAACAGCGTGGCGAAGACGCTGCCCACCACCACCGCGGTCGCCGACGAGTAGCCCTGGGCCTCGGCCCGTTGCGCGAAGAGCACCGGCAGCCAGACCAGCGAGCCGAACGCCGCCTGCGCGGTCAGGCCCTGCAGGATCAGCCACCGGTTGGTCCGCCGGTGCAGGATCCGGGGCAGGTCGGCGCGGGTGATCCGGTAGTCGTACTCGGCCCCGGCGTTGAGCGCACCGGCCAGCTCGGGCTCGCTCTGCCCGCGCCGGATGTCGTACGTGAAGAGATAGGCCAGGGTGGCGGCCAGCCCGACCACGGTGAGAGCCAGGAACGGACGCCGCCAGTCGGTGGCTCCCAGCAGGCCGCCGGTGAGCGTGCCGGCCAGCGTCCCCACCCCCTGCGACAGCCCCCAGAAGCTCATCACCAACCCCCGGCGGCGGGGCGAGATCAGGTCGGTGACCACGGAGAACCCGACCGAGCCGACCGCGCCGAGCCCGACCGCGGCCACCAGCTGCGCGGCCAGGAAGGTCGGGTAGTCCTGGGCGAGCGCGCTGCCGCCGGTGCCGGCCGCCCAGATCAGCGTGCCGACCATGAGCAGCGGCTTGCGGTTCGTCCGGTCCCCCACGTACGCCCAGGCCACCGCCGCCACCGCGCTGACCAGGAAGCTGACCGCGGTGACCAGCCCGAGCAGCCGCTGCGGCACGCCCAGCGCCCCGGAGATCGGCCCGTACAGGGGCGGGACCAGGCCGATCGCCACGTTGTCCAGCGAGGCGAGCACCACGAAGACCACGACGCTGTAGAACCGGTGCGCCGTGCCGCCGCCCCAGGCCCGCGCCGCCCCACCCCTGGTCAAGGTCATGTGCGGCAGCCAATCAGGGCGAGGTCACGATCGCGTCACCGGGGTCGGCCCCGCCCGCTCAGCCCGGCGTCCGGTCGACGGTCCGGTCCCGGGCCTGGGCGTACCGCTCGCGGACGGCGGGGACGGGCTCCGCGTCGTACTCCCGGGTGCCGGCGTCGGCCCACTGCGG
>NZ_JAEVHN010000141.1:0-12047 GCF_016803375.1 Micromonospora sp. 4G55 | reverse complement strand
TCAGGCCGGCGGGCCGCTCCGCGTAGCCGAAGGTGGTCACCGCGCCTCCCCGGTCCGCGCGCCGGCCGGCCGGGCGGTGCGGCGACGGGTCGCCACGGCGTCCGGTTCGCCTCGGGCGGGCAGGGTCGCACAGGGGTGTGCCGACGTGCGGCAGATCCCCCTGAGGTGCTGGTCCAATGCGCTCACAGGCACGGGGGCCTCCTCGGGCTGAGGGGTGTCGACTCACGGCAAATGGGGTGAGCCGACCCGAGTGATGATAGGGCCAACGTCACCCGCGCGTGGCAAGTCCGTTACACAGGGCCAAAGTATTTCCCGCCCCGTCGCACAGATGGCGGACCGGTTGTCCGTCGTGTGCGGTTGACTTTCACGTCGCGCCTTGATCCCGAGTGGAAAGTCCAGGTCGGAGCGGAAGTGAACCGCCTTCGGCGTGTCGGCGTGTCGTCGGACGGGCGGCGTGCCCCCCGGCGCAAGCATGGTCCCTCGAGGGCTGCTGTGCCAGACTCAGCGACCGTGCAGGATGCCACCGACAGCTCCGCGCCCGACCTCGTCGACCGGCTCCGCCGGGTGGCCGCCGACCACGGCGACCGACCCGCGCTGCACTGGCGCGAGCAGACCCTGACCTGGTCCGAACTGGACGCCCGGGTGAGCGCCGTGGCCCGGGCCCTGGCCGCCGCCGTGCCGGTCGCGCCGACGAACCCGCCGGCGCGGGTGGCGATCGCGTTGCCGAACACGCCGGACTTCGTGGTGGCCTACCTCGCCACGCTGCGCGCCGGGCTGGTCGCGGTGCCGGTCAACCCCGGCCTCACCGCCCGGGAGCTGCGGCACGTGCTCGCCGATTCCGGCGCGACGCTGCTCTGCGGCACCGAGGCCGTCCGGGACCGGCTGGCCGATCTCGAGCTGCCGGCGCTCATCGCCGTGTACACCACCCTGCCCGAGGAGGCGGGGGAGCCGCCGGCGCGAACCGGCGCGACCTCGCGTGCTGCTCTACACCTCGGGCACCGAGGGGCAGCCCAAGGGCGCCATGCTGCCGCACCGGGCGCTGGCCGCCAACCAGGACCAAGTGGGCCGGATCTCCCCGCCGGTGGTCGGGCCCGGGGACACCGTGCTGCTCGCGCTGCCGCTGTTCCACGCGTACGGGCTGAACACGGGGCTGGGCGCGGTGATCCACCACGGCGCGACCGGGGTGCTGGTCGACGAGCTCGGCCCCGGCTGCGCGCTCGACGAGATCGCCCGGCACCGGGTCAGCGTGCTGGTCGGCGTACCGTCGATGTTCCTGGCCTGGTCCACGGCGGACGCCGACGCGGTCGTCGCGGCGATGGCGTCGGTGCGGGTCGCGGTCTGCGGCGCGGCGCCGCTGGACCCGGCCGCCGCGGCGCGCTTCACCGAGGTCACCGGGCATCCGGTGCACGTCGGGTACGGACTGACCGAGACCGCCCCGGTGCTCACCACCACCCTGGTCGGCGGCGAGCCGAAGCCCGGCTCGATCGGCCGGCCGCTGCCCGGCGTCGAGCTGCGCCTGGTCGGCGGCGACGGGACCGACCTGTGGCGCGACGGCGTCGCCGAGCCGGACGACGACCCCGACGACGACCCGTGGCTCGCCGACTCCTCGCCCGGCACCGATCCCGGCCAGATCGTGGTCCGCGGGGCGAACCTGTTCGCCGGCTACTGGCCGGACGGCCGGGGCGGCCCGGACGCGGACGGCTGGTGGGCCACCGGCGACGTCGCCTACGCCGACGACGACGGGGACCTGTTCCTGGTCGACCGGTTGGGCGAGCTGATCCTGGTCAACGGTTTCAACGTCTACCCGCGCGAGGTCGAGCTGGTGCTCGAGGCGCACCCGGGGGTGGTCGGCTCGGCCGTCCTGGGTGTGCCGCACCCGCGCACGGGTGAGACTGTGCGGGCGTACGTGGTGCCGGCGCCGGGGCGTCCGGTCACCGGCGAGGAGCTGCTCGCCCACTGCGCGCGTAACCTGGCCCGGTTCAAGTGCCCGACCGCCGTCGAGTTCGTCGACGAACTGCCGTACTCGGTGATCGGGAAGGTACGCAAGACCCAGCTGCGGTCGGCGCCGTCCCCGGCGACGCCGCCCCGGCCCCGACGCACGGAGGTCCCCGATGTCCAGTGACGCCCGGCTCACCCTGATCACCCGGCCCGGCTGCCACCTCTGCGAGGACGCCAAGGCCGCGCTGGACCGGGTGGTGGCGGTCACCGGCGACAAGTGGGTGGAGAAGGACGTCACCGGCGACGTCGAGCTGGAGCGGGACTACGGGGACCGGCTGCCGGTGGTGTTGCTCGACGGCAAGGAGCACGGCTACTGGCGGGTCGAGGAGGATCGGCTGCTGCGGGACCTGACCACGCCGCAGCTCTGAGGGCCCTTAGGCTGCTGCGATGACCCCTGCGCGCGACCACCTGGTGTGGGACTGGAACGGCACCCTGCTCAACGACCTCAGCCTGGTGGTGCAGGCCACCAACGTGGCCTTCGCCAGCGCCGGCGGCCCGTCGGTGACCGTCGACGAGCATCGGGTGCGGTTCCGCCGGCCGATCGTCGACTACTACGCCGAGATGCTGGGGCGGGCGGTCGACGCGGAGGCGTTCGGCGCGCTCGACCGGATCTTCCACGACGCGTACCGGGCCGGGCTGACCAGCTGCGCGCTGGCCGACGACGCGCTGGCGGCGATCGCCGCCTGGCCGGGCAGCCAGTCGCTGCTGTCGATGTGGTTCCACGACGAGCTGGTGCCGACCGTGCACACCTACGGCCTGACCCCGCACTTCGCCCGGGTGGACGGGCTGCGCGCCACGGTCGGCGGCGGCCACAAGGCGGAGTGGCTGGAGAAGCACCTGGCCGAGCTGGGGCTGGCCGGCGAGTCGGTGGTGCTGATCGGTGATTCGGTCGACGACGCGCACGCCGCGGAGAGCGTCGGCGCCCGCTGCGTCCTCTACACCGGCGGCCTCTCCGACCCCGCCGCCCTGCGCGCCACCCCGCACCCCACCGCCGACACCCTCACCGAAGCGGTGACCCTGGCCACCCGCCTCCCCTGATCCTGGCCGCCGCCGCCGGGGTCAGGCGCGGAGGTGGGCGAGGACGGCCAGGACCCGGCGGTGGTGGTCGGTGTCCGGCGGCAGGTGGAGCTTGGTGAAGATGTTGCGGACGTGCTTCTCCACCGCGCCGTCCGTGACCACCAGGGATTTCGCGATGGCGGCGTTGGACCGGCCCTCGGCCATCAGCGCCAGCACCTCCCGCTCGCGCGGGGTCAGCTCGCCCAGCGGGTCGTCCCGACGGCGCCGGACCAGCAGCTGGCCGACCACCTCCGGGTCGAGCACGGTGCCGCCGGCGGCCACCCGGGCCAGCGCGTCGAGGAACTCGTCGATCGCGGCCACCCGCTCCTTGAGCAGGTAGCCGATCCCGCCGCCGCCCCCGCCCGCGGTGGACAGCAGGTCGTCGGCGTACGAAACCTCGACGTACTGGGAGAGCACCAGGATCGGCGTACGGGGAACCAGCTCGCGGGCCCGGACGGCCGCGCGCAGCCCCTCGTCGGTGTGCGTGGGCGGCATCCGCACGTCCACGATCGAGACGTCCGGCCGGTGCGCCACCACCGCCTCCACCAGCGCCTCACCGTCCCCGACGGCGGCCACCACCTCGTGTCCCTGCTCGGTGAGCAGCCGGACCAGGCCCTCCCGGAGCAGTACGGCGTCGTCGGCGATCAGTACTCGCATGTCGCGGTGTCTACCACGTCCGGGCGGCTGTCGGGGTCACAGCGGCAGCACGGCCCGCACGATGGTCGGCCCGCCGACCGGGCTGTCCACCCGGAGCACGCCGCCGGCGGCGCGTACCCGGTCGGCGATGCCGGCAAGGCCGTGCCCCTTCGCCACGTGCGCACCACCGGCCCCGTCGTCACCGACGGTGACGTCGAGCTGGTCGTCGTGACGCTGCACGGTCACCGCGCAGCCGGTCGCGCCGCTGTGCTTGGCCACGTTGGTCAGCGCCTCGGCGACCACGAAGTAGGCGGTGCTCTCCACCAGCGGGTCGAGCCGGCCCTTCGGGTTGCCCAGCCGGTCGTCGAGGGTCAGGTCGACCGGCACCAGGCTGCGGCCGGCCAGGGCGGCCACCGCGCTGGGCAGGCCCCGGTCGACCAGCACCGGCGGCGCGATGCCCCGGGAGAGCGCCCGCAGCTCGGCCAGGGTGTCCCGGGTCTGGGCGATCGCCTCGTCCAGGGTCCGGGCGGCGGCCTGCGGGTCGGTGGCGAGCTGCTGCCGGGCCCGGCTCAGGTCCATCGCCAGCCGGACCAGTCGCTGCTGGGGGCCGTCGTGGATGTCCCGTTCCAGCCGGCGCAGCGCCGCCGCCTCGGCCGACACCGCCGCCCGCTTCTGCTCCTCCAGCACGGTGATCCGGTCGCGCATCTCGGCCACGCCGGTGAGCAGACCGCGCGCGAAGCCGGCCTGGAGCAGCGCGCAGCCGCGGACCACGATCGGCAGGGTGAGCAGGAAGATCAGGCCGATCGCGGTGTTCAGGCCGATCCGGGCCACCGGCCCGTCGCCGAGACCGAGCAGGTCGGCGAGGCTGCGGTCGTCCGGGCCGTAGGGGAGGGCCCAGTCGTACGCGGGGTAGAGGGTGCCGGCGAGCGCGACGACCCACCAGGCGACGGTGATGGCGAACGTGACGACCGCCACCACCGACCGGGCGATGCCGTGCGCCAGGTCGAGCCAGGACTGCCCGTCCCGGATCGGGGTGAAGATCCGTCGCCAGGCGCCGGCCGCCGGTGGCGGGGTCAGGTAGCGGGGGCGGATCCGGGGCATCCGGAGCACCGTGGGCAGCCGCAGCCGCTCCACGTCGGCCAGGCCGCGCGCGGTGTAGAGCGTGCCGGTCATGATCGGCAGGCCCACCACCAGCACCGCCAGCCCGACGCCGAGCGCGAGGCCGGCCGTCAGCACCACCAGGCCGAACAGCGCCAGGGGGAGGCCGAGCAGGACGTACCCGGTGTCGCGCATCAGCTGGCGGCTCACGCTCGGTACCGGCGTGACCGCGGTGGCGGTGGTCATGCTCCGAGGCTAGGGACGCCGGGCCCGGAATGCCCATCCGGCGGGCTGCCCCGTTCGGGGTCGGGTTGGCCCTACCGCCGGCCGGCGCCGCACGCCGGGCCCGGCCGGCCGCGCCGGGTGGGACGCTCCGGCGCTGGTGAGGGGTACGCCACGCCGTCGCCGGGCGTTGTGTGATTGGTCAGAGAAGTCGGGATTGAGCAATAATCGCCGAGCGGCGCCGGCCAAGGCCGCCGGATCGATCTTGCGGAATGGAGGGCCTGGTGGACGGGCGTCGCGAGTCAGCAAGATCGCGATTTGTGCACGTCTTCACAAGCGCCTACTCTGTAGTTCCGACGCGCCCCGCTAGCACGGCCGACACTCTCGGCCGCGAGCGGGGGTCCCGAAACGGCCGGGCACCGGAGCTGGCCGAGGATCGCACCGCACGGAGTCTCATGAGTCAGCACCGTCACCCTGGCGCGCCCGGCCGCGCCGGTGCCGTACCGGCGCTCCCGGATCTTCCGGAGGCGACCGTCGCGCGGCTCCCCGAGTACCTGCGCGCGCTGCACAACCTCGCCGAGAGCGGTCACGAGACCGTCTCCAGCGAGGGGCTGGCCAGCGCCGCCGGGGTCAACTCGGCCAAGCTCCGCAAGGACCTCTCCCACCTCGGCTCGTACGGCACCCGGGGCGTCGGCTACGACCTCGCGCTGCTGATCGAGCAGATCGAGTACGTGCTCGGGCTCACCCAGTGCCGGGCCGTCGCCCTGGTCGGCGTGGGTAATCTCGGTCACGCCCTGGCCGGCTACGACGGCTTCGCCAGCCGGGGCTTCCGGATCGCCGCGCTCTTCGACGCGGATCCGTCCCGGGTCGGTGAGGTGATCAACGGCCTGGTCGTGCAGCACGTCGACGACCTGGCCCGGGTGGCCGCCGAGGAGTCGATCTCGATCGGCGTGATCGCCACCCCGGCCTCGGCCGCCCAGCCGGTCGCCGATCAGCTCGTCGCCGTCGGCGTGACGAGCATCCTGAACTTCGCGCCGTGCGTACTCTCGGTGCCGGAGGGGGTCGACGTGCGCAAGGTCGACCTCGCCATCGAGCTGCAGATCCTGTCCTTCCACGAGCACCGCAAGGCGTCGCTGACCGCGCTCCCCGCCACCGGCGGGTCCGCCCTCACCGCTCTGCCCGGCGGGCTCGCGGCCACCGACACCCAGGAGGCGATCGGCACGTGAAACTGCTCGTCGTCGGCGCGTCCTACCGCACCGCCCCCGTCGCCACCCTGGAACAGCTGGCGGTCGCCCCCGCCGACCTCACCCGCACGCTGGACCGCCTGGTCGCCCAGCCGTACGTGGCCGAGGCGGTGCTGGTCTCCACCTGCAACCGGGTGGAGGTCTACGCCGCCGTGTCCGGTTTCCACGGCGGCCTCGGCGACATCTGCGCCGTCCTCGCCGAGCAGGCCGGCGCCCCGCCGGCGGCGCTGGCCAACCACCTCTACGTGCACTACGACGCCGCCGCGGTCGACCACGTCTTCCGGGTCGCCGCCGGGCTGGACTCGATGGTGGTCGGCGAGGCGCAGATCCTCGGCCAGCTGCGCGACGCGTACCACTGGGCGACCGGGGCCGACTCGGCCGGGCGGCTGCTGCACGAGCTGATGCAGCAGGCGCTGCGGGTGGGCAAGCGGGCGCACGCCGAGACGAACATCGATCGCGCCGGGCAGAGCGTGGTCACCGCCGCGCTGGACCTGGCCGCCGAGCACCTCGACGGCGACCTCTCCGGCCGCCCCGCCATGGTGGTCGGCGCGGGCGCGATGGGCGCGCTGGGCGTGGCGACGCTGTCCCGGCTGGGCGCCGGGCCGCTCACCGTCACCAACCGGGGGGCCGACCGGGCGGTACGCCTGGCCGAGTCGTACGGGGCGAACGCCGTGCCGATGGCCGAGCTCGTCGACGCGCTCTCCACAGTGGACATCGTAGTGGCCGCCACCGCGGCCACCGAGCCGGTCCTCACCCTCGACCGGGTCACCCGGGCGCTGGCCGGCCGCGACGCCGACCGGGGCCCGCTGGTCCTGCTCGACCTGGCCGTGCCGCGCGACGTCGAACCCGGGGTGGCCGAGCTGCCCGGCGTCGAGGTGATCGACATCGACCGGATGGCCGCGCTGCTCGCCGAGGGTCCGGCCGCCGCCGACGCCGCCGAGGTCGCCCGGATCGTCGCGGGCGAGGTCGAGTCGTTCCTGAGCTGGCTGCGCGGGGCCGACGTGGCGCCCACCGTGGCCGCGCTGCGGGGCCGCGCCGACGACGTCGTCACCGCCGAGCTGCGCCGCTCGCCCAGCGTCGCCCCGACTTCGACGACGACCAGCGCGCCGAGGTCGCCCGGACGGTGCACCGGGTGGTGCAGCGGCTGCTGCACCAGCCGACCGTGCGGGTCCGCCAGCTCGCCGCCGAGCCCGGCGGCGACCAGTACGCCGCCCTGCTGCGGGAGCTGTTCGACCTCCAGGTGCCGCAGACCTCGCCGGTCGACACCGTTCCCGACGTCGTCGAGAACGTCGACGCCGGCCCTCCTTCGACGTCGTCGACGTCCCGCCCACCGGAGGTGAGCGATGAGCACGCCCCTGCGCCTCGGTACCCGGGGCAGCACCCTGGCGATGGCCCAGTCCGGCCAGGTCGCCGAGGCCCTGACCGCGGCCACCGGCCGCGAGGTCGAGCTGGTCGAGGTGGTCACCGCCGGTGACCGCTCGTCGGCCCCGGTGCACCGGCTCGGCGTCGGCGTCTTCGTCTCCGCCCTGCGCGACGCGCTGATCGCCGGCACCATCGACCTCGCGGTGCACTCGTACAAGGACCTGCCCACCGCCACGGCGGCCGGGCTGCACATCGCGGCGGTGCCGCCCCGGCAGGACCCGCGCGACGCGCTGGTCGCCACGGGCGGTCGTACCCTCGCCGAGCTGCCGCCGGGCGCCGTGGTCGGCACCGGCGCGCTGCGCCGGATCGCCCAGCTGCACGCCCTCGGGCTGCAGCTGGAGGTCACCCCGATCCGCGGCAACGTGGACAGCCGCCTGCGGCGGGTGCTCGGCCCGGAGGCCGACCTCGACGCCGTCGTGCTGGCCCGGGCCGGCCTGGCCCGGATCGGCCGGGCCGACGTGATCACCGAAACGCTCGACCCGATGCTGATGCTGCCCGCGCCCGCCCAGGGCGCGCTGGCGGTGGAGTGCCGGGCCGACGACCACGACCTGGTCGAGCTGCTCGCGGTGCTCGACCACGCACCGTCCCGGGCCGCGGTCACCGCGGAACGGGCGTTCCTGGCCACCCTGGAGGCCGGATGCTCCGCTCCGGTCGCCGCCTACGCCGAACTCGCCGAGGGCGACGTCGGTGAAGAGATCTACCTGCGCGGGGCGGTGATCAGCCCGGACGGCACCCGAGACCTCCGGCTGTCCCGCACCGGTACGCCCGCCGACGCGGCGGAGATCGGCAAGGCACTCGCCGCCGAACTCCTCGAACTCGGCGCCGACTCGATCCTCGGCCACGAAGGACACACCGGCCCGGGGACCCAGCAATTTGGGAGCACAGAATGACCCGCACCCGTAAGCCCGTAGGCCGGATCGCGTTCGTCGGGGCCGGCCCCGGCGACCCGGGCCTGCTGACCCGCCGGGCGCACGACGCCCTGGTCGACGCCGACCAGGTGGTGTACGACCGGGGGGTCCCCGAGTCGCTGCTCGACGCCGTCCGCGCCCAGGCCAGGTCCGACGCCCAGTTCACGCCCGCCGAGGGTGTGCCGGGCGACGTGGCCAAGGTGCTCATCTCCGCCGCCCGTTCCGGGCTGAACGCGGTGCACCTGGTCGCCGGTGACCCGTTCGGCCACGACTCGGTGGTCAAGGAGGTGCAGGCGGTGGCGCGTACCGCCGCGCACTTCGAGGTGGTCCCGGGGGTCGGCCAGGCCGAGGGTGTCGCCACGTACGCCGGTGTTCCGCTGCCGGGCGTGCGCACCGCCGCCGACGTCGAGGACGTCAGCACGCTGGACTTCGACGCGCTGGCCGCGGCCGTCGGCCGGGGCTCGCTGGCCCTCGCGGTCGACGCGGGCGACCTCGCCGCCATCCGGGACGGCCTGCTGGCCGCCGGGGTGGACGGCACCACCGGCGTCGGGGTGACCGGCGACGGCACGGGTGAGACGCAGTACACCACCACGTCGACCGTGGACTCCTTCGTCGCGGCGGCGCTCGGCTTCACCGGCCGGGTCGTGCTCACCGTCGGTGAGGGCGTCGCCCAGCGCGACAAGCTGAGCTGGTGGGAGAACCGCCCGCTGTACGGCTGGAAGGTGCTGGTGCCCCGCACCAAGGAGCAGGCCGGCGCGATGAGCGCCCGGCTCCGCGCGTACGGGGCGATCCCGTGCGAGGTGCCGACCATCGCGGTCGAGCCGCCGCGCACCCCGGCCCAGATGGAGCGGGCGGTCAAGGGCCTGGTCGACGGCCGGTACGCCTGGGTGATCTTCACCTCGGTCAACGCCGTCCGGGCGGTCTGGGAGAAGTTCGCCGAGCACGGCCTGGACGCCCGCCACTTCGGCGGCGTCAAGATCGCCTGCATCGGCGAGGCCACCGCCGACGCGGTACGCGCCTTCGGCATCCAGCCGGAGCTGGTCCCGTCCGGGGATCAGTCCTCCGAGGGGCTGCTGGCCGAGTTCTCGCCGCACGACGAGATCCTCGACCCGGTGGGCCGGGTGCTGCTGCCGCGCGCCGACATCGCCACCGAGACGCTCGCCGCCGGGCTCACCGAGCGCGGCTGGGAGGTCGACGACGTGACGGCGTACCGGACCGTCCGGGCCGCCCCGCCGCCCGCCGAGATCCGGGACGCGATCAAGTCGGGCGGGTTCGACGCGGTGCTCTTCACCTCGTCCTCGACCGTCCGGAACCTGGTCGGTATCGCCGGGAAGCCGCACGCGCGTACCGTTGTTGCAGTCATCGGGCCCAAGACGGCGGAGACCGCGACGGAGTTCGGCCTGCGGGTCGACGTGCAGCCTGCGCACGCCTCGGTG
Organism: Micromonospora sp. 4G55; assembly: GCF_016803375.1. Classification (NCBI taxonomy): domain Bacteria; kingdom Bacillati; phylum Actinomycetota; class Actinomycetes; order Micromonosporales; family Micromonosporaceae; genus Micromonospora; species Micromonospora sp. 4G55. The sequence goes on along the minus strand of NZ_JAEVHN010000141.1, from coordinate 2,027 downwards.
CCCGACCTGGTGGAGGCGCTCGCCGCCTACGCCGTCGAGTTGCGCGAGAAGCTGGCCGCCATGCCGGCCAAGCAGCGCCGCGGCTCGAAGGTGCAGGGGCCGACCGCCCTGAGGTTCCGCTGACAGGAGGCTCCCGTGCCGTACCCCGAGATCCGGCCCCGCCGGCTGCGCCGTAACGCTGCCGTGCGGCGGCTGGTCTCCGAGACCCGCGTCGACCCGGCCGAGTTGGTCGTGCCGATGTTCGTCAAGGAGGGGCTGACCGAGCCACGGGCCATCGCGTCGCTCCCGGGGGTGCTCCAGCACTCCCGGGACTCGCTGCGCAAGGCCGCCGTCGAGGCGGTCCAGGCCGGGGTGGGCGGGATCATGCTCTTCGGGGTGCCGGCGTCGCGGGACGCGACCGGCTCCGGCGGCATCGACCCGGACGGCATCCTCAACGTCGCCATCCGGGACGTCGTCTCCGAGGTGGGCGACGCCACCGTGGTGATGAGCGACCTCTGCCTGGACGAGTTCACCTCGCACGGGCACTGCGGCCTGCTCACCCCGGACGGCGGCGTCGACAACGACGCCACCCTGGCCGCGTACGCCGAGATGGCGGTGGCCCAGGCCGCCGCCGGGGTCGGCGTGGTCGGGCCGTCCGGGATGATGGACGGCCAGGTCGGCGTGGTCCGCCGGGCCCTCGACGCCGCCGGTCACCAGGACGTCGCGGTGCTGGCGTACGCGGTGAAGTACGCCTCGGCCTTCTACGGCCCGTTCCGCGACGCCGTCGAGTCGGCGCTGGAGGGCGACCGCCGCACCTACCAGCAGGACCCGGCCAACCTGCGGGAGTCGCTGCGCGAGGTCGAGCTGGACGTCGCCGAGGGCGCCGACATGGTGATGGTCAAGCCGGCGCTGCCCTACCTCGACGTGGTCGCGGCGGTCCGGGCCGCGGTGGACGTCCCGGTCGCCGCCTACCAGGTCTCCGGCGAGTACGCGATGGTCGAGGCGGCCGCCGCGAACGGCTGGATCGACCGGGAGCGGGTGATCCTGGAGACGCTCACCTCGATCCGCCGGGCCGGCGCGCAGATCATCCTCACCTACTGGGCCGTCGAGGCCGCCCAGCTGCTCCGCCAGCGCTACTGAGCGCTCGCGGAGACGATCCGCATCACCTCGGGCACCTGGTAGACCCGGTCGGCGCCGGGCGGCACCTGCGCCCACACCGCGCGCACCGTCCGGTCGTCGTCCCAGGCGAGGCCGTACACCAGACCCGCGGTCGCCGGGTCCCGGGTGACCGTGCCGACCGGCACGTCGGCGACCTGCTTTCCGGTGGCGACGTCCCAGATCCCGAGTCGCTGCTCCCGGGTGTCGGCAGGCGTCCGGTGGACGGCGGCGAGGCTCCTGCCGTCCGGGGAGAGCACGAACTGGCAGCCCGGTCCGGTCTCCACCCGGCCGCGCCGTTCCCGGCCGGCCAGGTCGTACACGTCGATCAGGCAGACCGTCCGGGTGGCCTCGCTACGGACCGCGATCCGGCCGCCCGTCACCCGGACGTCCGGGCCGATCAGGTCCGACCCGACCACCGAGGAGCCGAGCACCACCTTCTCCACGCCGGTCGACAGGTCGCGGGCCACCACCCCGGAAGGTCGCACCAGGTAGACCGTCCGGTCGTCCGCGCCGACGACCCCGACGCGCTCCCCGGGAGCCTGGAGGCGCCACCGGCGTTCCCCGCCGCCCGGCTGCACCAGCACCAGGTCGATGGCGACCTTGTCGGGGTTCGGCCCGGTCGACCGCGGCCCGTCGACGCCCCGGCGCACCAGGCCGACCAGCCGGCCGTCCGGCAGCGCCGCGCCGAGTTCGAACCCCTCCGGTACTCGGTACGACACCGCCGACCCGTCCGGGCGCACCTCGGCCGCCGGAACCGCGGCCAGCCCGACCTTCGGTCGGTCCGACCCGTCCGGGACGAACCGACCGGTCCCGCTGATCACAAGCCGCTGTGCCACCCGGTCCGGCATCGGCGCGGGGGCCGGCGGTACCGGCCACGCCGGCGGGTGGTC
>NZ_JAEVHN010000140.1:0-12075 GCF_016803375.1 Micromonospora sp. 4G55 | reverse complement strand
CCGCTGAGTCGCCGGGCCGGCGGCGGGGAGCGCGCCGGCCCGGCGCCGGCTCAGGACGGGAGCGTCCACTTCTGGTTGGCCCCGCCGGTGCAGGTCCAGATCTGCGTCTTCGTGCCGTCGGCGGAGGTGTTGCCGATGACGTCCAGGCACTTGTTCGCCTGGGGGTTCACCAGGTCCCGCCCGGCCGTCCAGGTCCACCGCTGGGCGGCGCTGCCGTTGCAGGTCCACAGCTGCACCCTGGTGCCGTCGGCGGTGCCGCCCCCGGCCACGTCGAGGCACTTGCCCAGCGAGCGGAGGGTGCCGTCGGCGGCCCGGGTCCACTGCTGGTTCGCCCCGCCGGTGCAGCTCCAGATCTGCGCCGGCGTGCCGTCGGCGCTGGAGTTGTCGGTGACGTCGAGGCACTTGCCGCCGATGCCGGTGATCGGGCCGGTCGGCGTGCCGCCGCCACCGGACTGGGTGCCGGACCAGGTGAACGTGGCGGTGGTGCGGGCCGGCAGGGTGTAGGTGAACGACTACCCGCCCCAGACCACCTTCACCGACTGCGCGGAGGTGCCGCCGTTGTGCGCGAGCAGCGCCTTGGACCCGTCCGGGTTGCGGTACGCGACGTTCTGCACCGTGCCGTTGGCGGTGGAGTCGATCCGCACTGCCCCCGGCCGGACGAACTTGGTCAGGTGCCCGGTGGTGTAGTACTCGATCGTGTAGTCGACCTGGCCGGCGCGGGCGCCGCCCTCCTGGACGGTGATCAGGCCGGTGCAGGTGCCGCAGCCGCCGTTGTGCGGGCCCATGAACTGGTTGACCGCGAGGCTCCACTTCACCACGCTCCGGCTCCAGTTCCGGGCGTAGTTCACGATGTCGGCCATGTCCTCGTTGTGCTGGTTGGTGATCCAGGTGCCGCCGGAGTGTTCGGTGCTGAACTGCGGCACCGCCGGGTACTGGCCGCGCACCTGGCTGCCGACCGCCGGGTCACCCCAGTAGCCGTGCCAGGCGATGCCGCCGAAGAGCGGGTCGGTGCGGACCGCGCTGTCGGCGAGCAGCCCGGAGCCGATGGTGCCGTAGTCACCGTAGTTCCAGTCGTGCACGAGCACCTTGGTGGTGATGCCAGCGGCGCGGAACGCCGGGTAGACGAAGTTCTTGGTCAGCTCGACCAGGCCGGAGGAGTTCCAGCTCATCCCCGGGTAGTCCATGGCGGTGGGGTTCCCGGCCTGGCAGCAGTTCGGCTCGTTCTGCACCGAGAGGTAGTCGACCTTCACGCCCCGGGCCGCGTACGCCTGGATGGTCTTGACGAAGTACTGGGCGTAGGTGGCGTAGTACTCCCACTTGAGCCAGCCCATTTGGTCCATCCGGCCGTTGTCCTTCATCCAGCCGGGCGCGCTCCAGGGCACTACCATCACCCGCAGCGCCGGGTTGAGCTGCCGGGCCTGCGCGGTGAGCAGTTCCACGTTGGTGTCGTAGCCGTTGGCGCCGAAGTCGTTCAGGTCGCAGCAGGTGTCGTCGAGCGAGACGTTGCCGGGCCGGGACAGGTCGGAGGCGCCGATCGGGTTGCGCACGTACGACAGGCCGATGCCGTCGGTGGGGCTGAACAGCTTGCGCATCACGTCGTCCCGGGTTGCCGCGCTCACCGGCCCGCCGCGCAGCAGGTACGCCGTGGTGTCGGTGATGGACGCCCCGGCGCCCTCGAAGGGCTGGTAGCGGGTGTTCTCGTCGACGGTGATGGTGTGCGTGGCGGCGGGGCTGGTGGCGGCGAAGCTCAGCGGGCTCTGTTGTTGCAGGCCCCGGGTGACGGTCCGTCCGCCGGAGTCGGAGGTGGTGGTCAGCCAGAGGTTGACCGTCTCGCCGGCGGCCTGCGCGGCGGGTGGCGGTGCGAGGGCGAGGGCGCCGGCCGTGAGGCAGAGCGCGAGGGCGGCGCGGCCGGCGAGGCGGGGAACGGTGGTGGGGGACACGGATGCTCCTTCCGGATAAATCAACATCCGTGAATGAGGAAACCCCTCGCACCTGCTTATGTCAAGACGTGAAAAAAGCGCCCGACGTGGGTGTCCGGGCACGGCGGGGCAGCCGCCCGGGAGGATCCCGCGCGGCCGCCCCGAGCGGCCGGGTCAGCTCTCCCCGCGCACCCGCCGGATGGTGTCGCGGTACCAGAGCGCGCTGCGCTTGGGCGTGCGCCGCTGGGTGTCGTAGTCCACCCGGACGATGCCGAACCGCTTGTCGTAGCCGTACGCCCACTCGAAGTTGTCCAGCAGGGACCAGGCGAAGTAGCCGCGCACGTCCGCACCGGCCTGCCGGGCCCGGGCCACCGCCCGCAGGTGCTCGGTCAGGTACGCCACCCGGTCGTCGTCGGCCACGAACCCGTCGGCGTCCGGCTTGTCGTCGAAGGCCGCCCCGTTCTCGGTGATCACCATGGGCACGCCCGGGTAGTCCCGGTGCAGCCGGACCAGCAGCTCGGTGAAGGAGTCCGGCACGATCTCCCAGTCCATCGCCGTGCGCGGCAGGTCCCGGCGGATCACCCGGCGCACCGGCCGACCGTCGTCGTCCCGCTCCCGGCCCTGCTCGTCCACCCCGGAGTGCGCCTGCCCGAAGTAGTAGTTCACCCCGAGCACGTCGATCGGGGACGAGATGACCTCCAGGTCACCGTCCTCGACCGGGATGCGCACCCCCTCGGCGGCCAGGTCGGCCACCACGTCCTCCGGGTACCGGCCGCGGAAGAGCGGGTCCAGGTAGATCCGGTTGCCCAGGCCGTCCGCCGCCCGGGCGCGTCCCGGTCGGCGGGGCTGTCGGTGGCCGGGTCGGCGGTGGCCATGTTGAGGGTGATGCCCAGCTCGATCGGGCTGCCCGCCGCCGCGCGCAGCCGCTGCGTCGCCAGCCCGTGCCCGAGCAGCAGGTGGTGCGCGCGGCGATCCCGGCGCCCAGGTCCCGCCGGCCCGGCGCGTGCAGGCCGTAGGCGTACCCGAGCATCGCCGAGCACCACGGCTCGTTCAGCGTGGTCCAGGTCTTCACCCGGTCGCCGAGGGCGGCGAAGACCAGCTCCGCGTAGTCGGCGAAGCGGTGGGCGGTGTCCCGGTTCGGCCAGCCGCCCGCGTCCTCCAGCTCCTGCGGCAGGTCCCAGTGGTAGAGCGTCACCCACGGGTCGATCCCGCGGCCGAGCAGCTCGTCCACCAGGCGGTCGTAGAAGGCCAGCCCGGCCGGGTTCGCCGGCCCGCGCCCGCCCGGCTGCACCCGCGGCCAGGCCACCGAGAACCGGTAGGTGTCCAGACCCAGGTCCGCGATGAGCGCTACGTCCTGCGGCATCCGGTGGTAGTGGTCGCAGGCCACGTCGCCGTGGTCGCCGTTGGCCACCGCGCCCGGCACCCGGCAGAAGGTGTCCCAGATCGACGGCGTCCGGCCGTCCTCGGCCACCGCACCCTCGATCTGGTACGACGAGGTCGCCACCCCCCACCGGAAGGTCGGCGGAAGGGTGTCGATCGGGTCGGCCTGCCCGTGCGACGACTCCAGCTCGGCGCGTCTGTCGCCGCGCGACGACCTGGAGCCGTCGGTGGCGGTGGAGCGGGTGAGGTCGGTGTCCATGGTTCTCCTCGCGGTAGCGGGTCGTTCGGTCGGACGGGGAGCGGGGTCAGCGGGGGGGCCGCGGCGGCGACCGGGTGCAGCCAGCAGGCGACGTCCCGACCCGGTTCGGCGGCGCCCAGTGCCGGCACCTTCTTGTCGCACGGGTCGAACGCTTTCGGACAGCGCGGGTGGAACGCGCAGCCCTCCGGCATGGCCCGCAGGTCCGGCGGGGAGCCGGGGATGCCGGTCAGCTCCCGGCGCGGTCCGCGCAGCGCCGGGAAGGAGTGCAGCAACCCCTCCGTGTACGGGTGCAGGGCCCGCCGGTAGAGCTGCGCGGCGGGCGCCTCCTCGACGATCCGGCCGCCGTACATGATGGCGATCCGGTCGGAGAACTCGACCAGCAGCGACAGGTCGTGGGTGATGAACAGCACCGCGAAGCCCAGCCGCTCCCGCAGCTCGGCGAGCTGGCCGAGGATCTGCCGCTGCATCACCACGTCCAGCGCGGTGGTCGGCTCGTCCATGATGACCACCTGCGGCTCCAGCGCCAGCGCCATGGCGATCATCACGCGTTGCCGCATGCCGCCGGAGAGCTGGTGCGGGTAGCTGTCCAGCCGGTCGGCGGCGATGCCGACCAGGCGGAGCAGGTCCCGGGCCCGGGCCAGCCGGCCCGCCGCCGTGCTCGTCGGGTCGTGCGCCTTGATCACGTCGAGCAGCTGGGTGGAGACCTTGTGCACCGGGTTCAGCGAGTTCATGGCGCCCTGGAAGACGATCGAGGTCTCCGCCCAGCGGAACCTGCGCAGCTGCGCGGGGCTGAGGGTCAGCACGTCGACCGGCGGGCCGTCGGCCGGGTGGTAGATCACCTGGCCGCCGCTGACCACGCCGGGCGGCGGCAGCAGCCGGGTCAGCCCGTACGCCAGGGTGGACTTGCCGCTGCCGCTCTCGCCGGCCAGCCCCAGCACCTCGCCGCGGTGCAGGGTCAGGTCCACGTCGCGTACGGCGTGCACCGCCGCGTCACCGAGCCCGTAGTCGACCCGCAGCCCGCGGATCTCCAGCACCGGATCGCTCATCGCACAACGTCCTCTCGGGTGGTGGCAGCCCGTGGCGTCGGGACGGACGGGGTAGGGGCCAGCACGGGGGTGAAGCCGACCCGCATCCGCACGCTGCGACCGTCGGCGGTGCGGATCCGGGTCTTGCCGGCGCTGCGCAGCCGGGGGCTGACGAACTCGTCGATGCCGAAGTTGATCAGGGCGAGGGCGGTGCCGAGCAGTGCGATGGCCAGCCCGGCCGGGACGAACCACCACCAGGCGCCCTGCGCGAGGGCCTGCTGGCCCTGCGCCCAGAACAGGATGGTGCCCCAGTTCCACGACGAGATCGACGAGATGCCGATGAAGGCCAGGGTGATCTCCGACATGACCGCGAAGATGACCGTGCCGACGAAGCCGGACGCGATGATGGCGGTGAGGTTGGGCAGGATCTCGAACAGGATGATTCGCCAGGTCCGCTCGCCGGTGGCCCGGGCCGCCTCGACGTAGTCACGGCGCCGCAGCGACAGCGTCTGGGCGCGCAGCACCCGCGCCCCCCAGGCCCACGAGGTGAGGCCGATGATGAGCGCCACGAGCGTGTCGCTGGCCTGCTCGACGATCGACGTCACGATGATGATCAGCGGCAGCGCGGGGATGACCAGGAACACGTTGGAGACTGCCGACAGGCCCTCGTCGGCCGCCCCGCCGATGTAGCCGGCCGTCACGCCGATGAGGATGGACAGGATCGTGGCCAGCACGCCGGCGAGCAGGCCCACCACCATGACGCTGCGCGCGCCGACCAGGATCTGGCTGAAGATGTCCTGACCGAGGTGGGTGGTGCCGAACCAGTGCCGGGTCGACGGCGCCTGGAGCACGTCGGCGCTGCGCGCGTCCGGGTTGTACGGCGCCACCCACGGCCCGATCACCGCGAAGAGGCAGTAGATGCCCAGGATGACCAGGCCGGTGGCGGCCTTGGCGTTGGCGACGAAGCGGAACCGGCGCCGCTTCGCCCGGCCCGGCGCGGCCGACGGCTGGGCCATCGCACCCTGACCGGGGATGACCTGCTCGATGCTCGACGGTGAGATGGTCATCGCTCAGCTCTTTCGGGTCCGCGGGTCGAGAAGCAGGTACGCGACGTCGGCGAGCAGGTTCGCCACCAGCACGGAGATCGTGATGATCAGGAAGATCCCCTGCATGAGCGGGTAGTCCTTGTAGCCGACCGCTTGGAAGAGCTGGTAGCCGAGGCCCGGGTAGGAGAACACGATCTCGACGAGCAGCGTGCCGCCGACGATGAACCCGAGCGACAGCGCGAAGCCCGAGACGTTCGGCAGCAGCGCGTTGCGGGCCGCGTAGCTCAGGGCCACCCGGCGCTCCGACAGGCCCTTCGCGTGGGCGACGGTGATGTAGTCCTCCGACGAGACGGTCACCATCATGTTGCGCATGCTGAGGATCCACCCGCTCATCGAGGAGACCAGGATGGTGGCGGCGGGCAGGACACTGTGCTTGATCGCGCTCGGGATGAAGTACCCGTCGAACGCCGGCACGAGGCCCGCCTCGTAGCCGCCGGAGGACGGGAAGAAGCTCCCCGGCCCGGTGAACACGGCGATGGCGACGAGACCCAGCCAGAAGTACGGGATCGAGGACAGGAACGTCGTGGCCGGCAGCAGCCCGTCGACCCAGGAGCCGCGCCGCCAGCCGGCGCCGACGCCGAGCCCGGTGCCGAGCAGGAAACTGATGATCGTGGTGATGCCGACCAGGCCTACCGTCCACGGCAGGCTGTCGCCGATCACCGTCGACACCGGCGCCGGGAAGAACGTGAACGACAGCCCCAGGTCGCCGTGGAGGAGCTGCCCCCAGTAGTCGAGGTACTGCTCCCAGACGCTCTCGTTCGCGTCCAGCCCGAACAGCACGCGCAGCGACTCGATGGCGTCGGCGCTGATCCGGCCCTGGTTGCGCGAGATGAGGGACTGCACCGGGTCGCCCGGGACCAGCCGCGGGATGAAGAAGTTGAGCGTGATGGCCGCCCACGCGGTGAACAGGTAGAAGGCCGTTCGCTGCAGGAGGAATCTCATCGGGTCTCCTCCAGGGTGGCGGTGTCGCCCCGCTCGAGCGCGCCGGGGGCGGTGGCACGGTCGGGTCGCGTCCGGCGCGGCCGAGCCGGGGGTGTCGGCGGCGACGGTGGCCGGGTCGTAGAGCCAGCAGGCTGCCCAGTGGCCGGGCCGGTCGCCGATGGTCAGCCGCGGCGAGCTCAGCCGTGCAGCGCCGCATGGCGTGCGGGCACCGGGGGTGGAACCGGCAGCCGGCGGGCGGGGCGATCAGGCTCGGCGGCTCGCCCTGGCCGCGGTCCTTCCCGGCGGCCGCGTCGACCGCGGCGCCGCCGCCGGTGATCCGCTCCGGGTCCGGCGCCGAGTCGGTGAGCAACCGGGTGTACGGGTGGGCCGGGTTCTGGGTGACGGTCTCGCTGTCGCCGCCCTCGACCATCCGGCCGGCGTACATGACGATCGTCTCGTCGGCGAAGTAGCGGGCCGAGGCGATGTCGTGCGTGATGTACAGGATGGCGATGTTCAGCCGGTCCTTGAGGTCCTGCAGCAGGTTGAGCACGCCGAGGCGGATCGAGACGTCGAGCATGGAGACCGGCTCGTCGGCGAGGAGCACCTCCGGGTCGGCCCCGAGCGCCCGGGCGATGGCGACGCGCTGCCGCTGGCCGCCGGACAGCTCGTGCGGGAAGGCGTCCAGGTAGCGCTCGGGCGGGGTGAGACTGACCCGGGTGAGCAGCTTGGCGAGGGCCCGGTCCAGGTCCTCGGCGCCGCGCCCGGCGTTGCCGTGGATCCGCAGCGATCGGGTGAGGTGGTAGCGGACGGTGTGCACCGGGTTCAACGAGGCGAACGGGTCCTGCAGGATCAGTTGGACCCGCCGCACGTACGACCGGAACGGCCGGCCGCCGCGCACCTTGGTCGACGTGTCGTGCAGGCGGAGGTCGCCGGCCGTGCGGGGATAGATCTGGGCCAGCAGCCGGGCCACCGTGGACTTGCCGGAGCCGGACTCCCCGACCAGCGCGGTCACCCGGCCGCGACGCAGCGCGAACGATACGTCGTCGACGGCGTGCACGACGGCCGGCGTCCGGGAGAAGAGGTCACGCAGCCGCCTGCGGACGGGGAAGTGCTTGGTCAGGCCGACGGCCTCCAGCACCACCTCGTCGGCCGGCGCCGCCGCGCTCTCGCTCAACGTCATGCCGAGTTCCTGTCTGAGCGTGGGGTGCGCCTCCCCGGCCGGCCGGGAGCCGGCCGGGGAGGCGGTTGGCGAGGTCAGCCGTTGGCGGGCTTGAGGTGCAGGACCACGTCAAGCGCGTTGGGCTGGGTGGGCTGCATGGCGCCGTACGGGTTCGAGTCGTCCGGCCAGCCGGTCCAGTTCTTCGTGCTGTACGCGCCGCCGATGTTGTCCGCGCCGACCGGGATCATCGGCATCTGGTCGACGAAGATCTTCTGCAGCGTGTTCATGGCGGTGGTGCGCGCGGCCTCGTCGGTCGCGTTCGCGTAGGCGACCAGGGCGTCGGTCGCCTCCTTGTTGTTGAAGCGGCCGAAGTTGCCGGCGGGGGAGGCGGTGCCGATCGGCTTGAGCTGCCGGCCGTCCATGATCGTCCGATAGATGTCGTACGGCGTGGCGCCGCCCTCGGTCCACCGGAACGTCGCCTCGAAGTTGCCCTGCTCGACGTTGCGGAACCAGGCGTCCTGGTTGGCCTTGTCGACCGTCGCGGCGATGCCGATCTTCGACAGGTTGTCCTTCACGATCTCCAGGCTGGTCTGGTAGTCCGACCAGCCGGCCGGGTCGGTCAGCTTCAGCGTGACGGCCTTGCCGGTCTTGTCCTTGAGGGTGTTGCCCTCGAGCTTGTAGCCGGCGCCGGTCAGCAGCGCCTTGGCGCCCTCGACGTCGACCTTGTGCTCCTGGCCCTTGAACTCGGGCGCGACGAACGAGTCACCGGCCGGGCTGGGCAGGCCGGTCACGCTCTTCACCTGCGGGTGGAAGTAGCCGGCCTCGGCCGTGGTGAAGATGTCGGCGCGGTCGATGACCATGTTCATGGCGCGGCGCAGCGCCGGGTCGTCGAACGGCTTCTTCGTCGTGTTGAGGTAGAGGCCGTGGATGCCGAGGATCGCCGGGGCCCACACCTTGTGGTGCTCCTGGTCCTTGGCCACGAAGACGGCCTGGTAGTTGGGGATGAAGACGAAGCTCCACTCCGACTCGCCGTTGGCCAGGGCGGTGGTCTGCGCGCTGTTGTCCGTGTAGGAGGTGTAGCGCAGTTCCTTGACCTTCGGCAGGTCCTGCCAGTAGCCCTTGTCGCGCACCGACAGCGTCATGCTGGCCGGGGTGAAGGACTTCAGCGTGTACGGGCCGCTGCCGACCGGCTGCTTGACGGTGTCGGTCGTCGGGTCGCTGATCTTCTCCCAGATGTGCTTGGGCACGATCGGCACCCGCCACAGCACCTTCTGCTGGTTGACGAACTGTGGGCTCTCCATCTTGATGGTGACCTCGTTGCCGCTGGCCGTCGCGTCCGTGTAGGGCACGCCCTGGTCGTTCAGCGCCGGGTACTTCTTCACGAGGTTGTAGGTGAAGGCGACGTCCTCGGCGGTGACCTTCTGCCCGTCGGACCAGGTGGCGTTGTCCCGGATGGTGACCTTCACCGAGGTGTAGTCCGACGACCACTCGGCCTTGGTGGCCAGCCACGGCTTGAACGGGTCGGCCGGCTTCACCGGGTTCCACATCATCAGCGGCTCGTAGATCTGCCAGCGGTAGCCCAGCGACGCCGCGGCGGACGTGGTGAGGAACGGGTTGTTGTTCTCGGCCTGCGGCCCGTTCGGCATGCCCACGTTGAGCACCGTGGCCGCCTGGCCGTTCTTCTTGTTGGCGTTCGGGCTGTCGCCGCACGCGGCGACGCCGGTGGCCATCGCGCCGGCCAGCGCGACGGCGAGGAGTTGCCTTCTTCTCATGGAGGTCTCCCTCGGTGCTCCCGCAATCCTGGGGCGGGATGTGGTGGATGGAGGGTGTGCGGTGTTACCACCGGCGGACGGGACGCCCGCCGGTGCGGGTGGAGCTACATCGGTGCGAGGTCAGGTGGTGCCGGTCGAGGCGCGGACGGTGAAGGTGGTGGGGATGACGGTCGGGGTGTCGGGCAGCGGCGTGCCGGCGAGGTGGGCGATGAGGGTACGGGCGGCGGCCGCGCCCATCTCCCGCAACGGCTGGCGGACCGAGCTCAGCGGGGGGTGGGTGTGCCCGGCCAGGGGCAGGTCGTCGAAGCCGACCACCGCCACGTCGTCCGGGACCCCGCGGCCGGCGTCGCGCAGCGCCTGGAGCGCCCCGGCGGCGGAGAGGTCGTTGTGCGCGAAGACGGCGTCGAACGGCACGCTGTCGGCGAGCAGGCGTTCCACCGCGACCCGCCCGCACTCGAAGGTGAAGTCACCCTCGACGACGAGGGCGGGGTCGATGGGCAGGCCGGCGTCGGCGTAGCCATCCGCGAAGCCGGCCAGCCGCTCCCGGGTGCAGCCGAAGCGGCTCAGGCCGGTGACGACCAGCGGCCGCTTCCGCCCGTGCGCCAGCAGGTGCGCCGCCGCGGCTCGCGCGCCGGACTCGTTGGTGGTGCGCACCGACGGGAAGCCGGGCTGGTGGCCGCGGTCGTCGATGAGGATGACCGGCAGTCCGCGCTCGTGCAGCTCGGTGATGTAGTCGAGGGTGCCCTCCGGCTCGACCACGAGCAGGCCGTCGAAGGACTTCGCGGAGACCTGGGAGGCGAACCGCCGCATCGACTCGTCGCCGTGGGTGCAGGTGAACAGCAGCATGCCATACCCCTCGGCCTCGACCACGTCGGCCGCGCCCTGGAGCACCTCGCCCATCCAGGGCCAGGTCAGGGCGGGCACCAGCATGCCGACCACCCGGGTACGCCCGCGGGCCAGGCCGACCGCGCGGGCGCTCGGCACGTACCCGAGGGCGTTGATGACCGCGCGGACCCGGTCGGCGGTGCGGACGTGCACCTCGCCCTTGCCGTTGAGCACCCGGGACACCGTCGTCTTGCTCACCCCCGCGCGGGTGGCGACGTCGGCGATGGTGATCTGCACGTGACGCTCCCGGGTCGAAGGGGTGAGGCGTTGTTTCGGAACCGGTTGCGGAAGCGGTTCCGTCGCAGTCAACCGAAGTGGCGCAGGTCACGTCAATAACGGACGGATAACGAAGCATGGCTAAGTTCGAAACCTGAAAAAAGTGCCTCTGGGCAGCGTGGCCGATCCAGGTTGTGACCAGCGTCGATGCGAGGAAACCGGCTCGTTCGGGGGGCGTGCCGGCGCCTACCGTGATCCGATGACCGAACCGGCCGGCCTGGACCGGCTCGCCGCCTTCGCCGCTGCCTGACGTCCGCCAGGCGGGCCGGGCGCGGGCGTAGACGTCGCCCGAGTTGGCCTCGTGGGGCAGCGCCCGTCCCGCTCCTGGCTCTGACCCTGCTCACGCGGGTGCGGCGACCGCCGCATTCCGGTGACCTCACCTCCGCCCCGGCCCTACTGGGCGCGACGGAGTTCCTCGACCTGAACCGGGCCGCGCTCCGGGCGGCCGGGGTCGTGTGGGCCGTACCGGTCGTGTTGAGCTACAACGACGTGCCCTTCGAGGCGCTGACGGCGGCCTTCGCGGGGTTCTCCCTGCCGCAGGAACAGGGTGCCGCGTTCGACGCCGCCCGGGTCATGCAGCGGTTCGGGCTGCGCGGCGACGCCCGGTCCCTGGCGCCGCTGGTCTTCAACGTGCGCACGGGTCAGGTGATGTGGGTCGACGCGAGCCTGTCGACCCGAGGCTACGGGCACAGTGTCGGCCAGCACGGTCCACGGCTCGGCCGGGTCGCCGCGGACCTGTGGGAGCACTTCGAGGCGGGCACCCGGGCCAGCGTGCTCGACCTCGTCGCGTGGCACGCGGCAGCCCGCAGCGACCGGATCCTCGTCGTCCACGCCGACGGCACCGCCACGGAGGTGCCGACCGGCGCTCCGGCGGCGACCGTGGCGGCGATCCGGGCGGCGGCGGCCGAGCCGGGCGGTCCCGGCGCGCTCACGTCATCCACAGGGTCGACCGTGCTCGCGGCCATGGTGGACGCGGACCGACTGGGGTCGACCGTCGGCGCCGACGTCGCTGGGAGGTCGGTGGCGCTGCTGATCGACGGCCGGGCCGGCACGCCCTGGACACCGCTGACCGTCGCCGACCTGACGGCCGGCCTCGTCCCCAGCGCCGGCGCGGCGTCGCCGGGCCACGGGTAGGGGCGGGGTCGCCAGCCGCACCCCGTCCGCCCGCCGCCGCTACGGCCTGCGCACGACCTTCACGCAGTCCCCCTGCTTGTCTTTTGAGGAACAGCGGCAGCACCGCGTCGCAGGGGTCCCGCCGGACAGGGCCGGAGGTCGTGAGCCGGCTTCCATCCACGCCTCGCCACCACCATCCCGGTCACCGGTCGAGCGCGGCGGCCAGGCGCCGCGCCTCGGTGACCAGCCGGCTCGACCCG
>NZ_JAEVHN010000139.1:0-12241 GCF_016803375.1 Micromonospora sp. 4G55 | reverse complement strand
CCTGCGCGTGCATAACGACGACCCGAAGCCGTTCGTCTGGACCGCCACCGCCGAATCGATCCTGACCAAGGTCCGACGTGGACGAGTCGCCCTTCAGCAAGTGGCTAGTCAAAACTGAGACAGAACACTAGGTCCGGGAACCCCTGGTCCGGAACTGGCGGGTCAGCTTTGGAATACACCCTGGTGTATGACATACGGGTGACCTCGACACCGGTGATCGTGTACCTCGGCCCTAACCGTGACCGGTGGTATCCGCAGACATGGCAGGACATCATCGACGCCGCTAGCGGCGGTCTGCTCGACGAGAGCGCTTGGGTGGACCTGAAGAGGGAGTTGGCGACGGCCGGTGGCCGTGCACACCACAACACCGAGATCGCCAAGGACCTCGCCGCGATGGCCGTCGACGGCGGCATGCTCGTCATCGGCGTCGCCGACGACCACAGCCGCGCCGGACAAGTTGTTGGAGTTGAGCTGGCCGGGCTGGCCGACCGGGTCACCGCAGTCGCTGGCACCCGGGTCAGCCCACCAGTCACTGTGCGTTGCGTGGAGGTCCCTGACCCGGCCCGGCCGGGTTGGGGTTGCCTGCTGGTGCTGGTCCCGCCGAGTCCGCTGGCGCCGCACATGGTTGACAGCGTCTACTGGGGTCGCACCGACAAGGGCAACGAACGACTGACCGACGAGAAGGTCCGCCGGATTCTCGCCGCCCGTGCCCTGCTTGCCACCGACATCCGCGACAAGCTGCGTGAGTTCGCCGCCGGTGATCCCTTCCCCGCGCAGACTCGCGAGACCGGCCACCTATACCTAATCGTGCGCCCGGCCGCCGGGGCCGCTGAGGCACTAGTGCCGCTCCTGACTTCGGCAAACCTGCTGCAAGACGTGCACATGCTGCTGAATCGGGTTGCCGCCGAGCTGAACTACTCGCATCTGCCCAGGGCCGACACCCTGCGGCGCCGCGCTTACGGGGCCGTACTCAGCCGGCGTTTTGGCCGCAACGACCTGACCGAGCAAGGGCTGCGAGACTTAACCCTGCACGAGGACGGATCGCTGACCCTTATGTCCGGGCAAGTCGTCGAGCAGCGGCGCCCGCAGACCGGGTTGCGCGACGAATACCGGATGGTGTGGACCCCGTGGCTGCTCGGCATGGTCCACGCGACACTGCTGCTGGCCGGGCTGGTAGCCGACCGGCACACTGGCTATCAAGGGCAGTGGCAGATCGGCGTACGCGTTGAGGGCCTGCAGGACGCGGTGCCGCACGAGGCGACTAGGGGCATGGGCCTGGACCTACGGGACCGTTACGACACCGACGTGTACGAGGCGACCACGACCGCGGACACTGCGGAACTGACCGGCTCGACTCACGCCGTCGTCGAACGGTTGCTCGGCAGGCTGCTGCGCGGGCTGTTGCTCGACGCGCAGTACCTGCCGTACACGGCGGAGGTGCTGCGCAGCGCCATGCGGTAAGGGGCCCGTGCGCGGCAGCGCAACGGCGGTAGGCCCTGCTCCGCCAAACTTAGGACGTGCCCCACAGGCAAGGGATGGGCTGCCGCTACCCCAACCCCGTACGCCCAGACTGTCTCGGTCATCGCTGCTATCAGCTGTCGGAACCTCGACCTCAGGGACTTTTCTCGACTGGTCATGGCTTCCTCCTTCTGCTCCCCCGGAGCCACCTTGTTCTGGTCATGAACGAGGCGAACCAGGGTGAGGGCAAGGATCAGCCCGGCCACCGCCTGTACGTCGTGTGGGATTTGAACCCACACCTCCCCCACCTGCGGGGAACGTCCGAACCAAGTCTAGGCGTCGCACGCAACCCGCCTGTCCCGCCCGAACCTGGGCGGCCCGTTTCCCGAGCCGAACGCCTGCTCCCAATCTGCTCCCAATTTAAGGGACAACAGCGGAGAAGCCCGTTACCGGCGGCGCCGGTGACGGGCTTTCTACCTGCCTATATTTAGGGTGGGCGATACTGGGATCGAACCAGTGACCTCTTCGGTGTGAAGCAGGACGCCCGCACCGCCTCTGACCTGCGGAAACACAGAACCGCAGGTCGGCGCGGGTGCCGTTGAGGGCTGTTCGACGCCGTTGGGTGCAGTTGACTGCCGTTCAGCGCCCCCGGCTGCTCCCACCCCGCTCCCCCGGATCCCGACCCCGCCGTAGGCAGATCCGGAGCAGCCCCGTCACCAGCGGGTTCAGGATTGCAGCGCGACCCGGCCAGGCGGGGAGCAGCGAAGCTTGCCTACCAGCACCAATCCGGTCGCGCCGTCGCCGTCACCCTGGTGCCTGACGACGCCACCGCCGAACGGCTCGCCGGACACGTGCCGTTGATCCTGCGAGGCGATGCCGCCGCGCAGTCGGCGCGTGAGCTGGGGCACGGCACGACCTACCTGACTCTCGGGTTGACCACAGCCCAGTCACCTAGAGCGCGACAGGGTCGGCAGGCGGCGCGGTGGAACAAGGTCACGGCGGGTCGGACGGGCTGGGCGCAGTGCCGCCGACGCCCGGCATGTAGCCGCTTGGCCGGCGTACCGGCAGCCGGTCGAGCCGGTCCGCTGAGCCCAAAACGTGACGTTTCGCTATATTGACGAACGCCAACCGCGCGGCCTTCATCAGCTCCGTCGCCACGAACCACGCGGCCTCATCGGCGATTTCGCCGCGGTCGATGCGGTCACTGTGCTGCCAGAACACCGCATCTACCTCGCCCGCGGCCTCGACGACCGCTCGGTCGGCGACCAGGCTGATCTTCGCGAGGGCTTCATTCCATGGCATCCAGTCGACACGCTGGTCGTGCTTCCACTGCCCACGTAGTGACAGCTGAACGCGCGTCGACTCGACCACGATCGCCGCACACGCCTCGATCTGCTGGCCCCGAGCCCACTGCCGCTTCTGCACCCGTGCGGTTAGGAAGCCACCCATCGCTACTCCGAGCAGCGCGGACACGCTCGATATGATCGCGGGCCACAGCAGTGTCGACATGGAAGACCTCCATCTGGACTGCCTGCTCATCAATCAACGAGACCACGCCGTCGGGCTGGCCCAGGATGCGTGCCGACCAATCATCTGGTATGGCGACAACGTCGTCTACGGCGGGAACCAGAGGCCGCCACGCCGCGTAGCGCGGATCGTGTTATGTCCGGGCCTTCACCGGCCGGGGGCGAAGAGGTCCTCGCTGCTGATCACGATGCACCCGAACGTGTCGCCGAGGACAACTCGTTGATGTTTCGTCAGCGGGTTTAGGAAGACCGCAACGCCGACCTCCGCGGCCCGGCAGGCTTGAGCGATTTCGCGCGCTTTGCCGGGGCTAAGTAGTGTCCGCCGCGAGAACGGTGCGATCATCTTGACCGCACCGCCGTGCGAGACACCCCGCCGCTGGACGTGCCGGCCCACCACCTGCCCACCATGTGCCTCCACCGAAGCCGCCAGAAGGTCGAGCTTCGCGCCGGACTCTTTGTCCTTTGCTGGGAACAGGCCTACGAGCACCACGTTGGCGCCCGCCAGCACGGAGGTCGGTGGCCCGGTCGGATCTCGCCGCACGGGGCCATGGTGCCAGACGCCTCATGGGCATCCGCATCTTATTGGCACGGCCGAGCGCGACGGTCTGCGCGTCCGTCGCACACCGCGACGACCGGTCGGCGGCTACTTGTTGACTGGCGCTACGACCGCAGCCCGGCCAGGCTTGGTCGAGGTGACCGGCGGGGTCGCTCTCTCATCGGCTGCCCACCGCGGTTTGGTGTGGCTCTCATCTGGCATGCGTCCTGCCGGTCACCGTGGCGCGGAGAGGCTCAAGAGGGGTCTGCCCAGCTCGAAGTAGCGCTGCCCTCCTCGCTGACATCACCCGTGTCTGATCGAGGAGGACGAGCGTGAGAGGTGTCATCATCGGTATGGATCCGCACAAGCGGTCCGCGACCATCGAGATCATCAACGACCGCGAGAAGGTCCTTGCCCAGGGCCGGTTCGGCACCGACCGCGACGGCTACCGGACGATGCTGAAGCTCGGTCGGCAGCACAAGGACCGGATCTGGGCGGTGGAGGGCTGCAACGGCATCGGCCGGCACATCGCTCAACGCCTCGTCACCGACGGCGAGACCGTGGTGGACGTGCCGGCGAGACTGTCCGCGCGGGCCCGGGTGTTCGACACCGGTCAGGGCCGCAAGACCGACCCGGTCGACGCCCACAGCGTCGCCGTCGCAGCCCTACGCACCAAGGGTTTGCGGCAGGTTGCCGTCGACGACGCGACCGTTGCACTGCGGCTGCTCGTCGACCGCCGCGACGGCCTCGGTCATGCCCGCACTGATCTGCTCAACCGCATCCACAAACTCCTGCTGGAACTGCTGCCCGGGGGAGCCAAGAAGTTCCTGTCCGCCCCGCAGGCCCGGACCCTGCTCAACACGGTTCGGCCGCGCGATCTTGTCGGGGCCACCCGCCGGCGGCTGGCGTCGGAACTGATCACCGAGCTCGCCCAGGTCGACAAGAAGATCAAGGCCGCGGACAAGGAACTGACCGAGCTCGTCGAGACCACCGGCAGCAGCCTGCAGGACCTCAACGGCATCGGCCCCTCCGGCGCCGCCCGCCTGATCGGCGACGTCGCGGACATCAGCCGCTTCGCCAGCCGCGGGCACTTCGCCTCCTGGAACGGCACCGCGCCCCTGGACGCGTCCTCCGGCGACCAGCAACGCCACCGCCTGTCCCGGGCCGGGAACCGGCGCATCAATCGGGCCCTGCACATCATGGCCGTTGTCCAGCTACGTCACGACACCGAAGGACGCGCCTACTACCGGCGCAAACTCGCCGCGGGCAAGACACCGATGGAAGCCATGCGGGCTCTCAAACGACGTCTGTCCGACGTCGTCTACAAGCAAATGATCAAAGACGCGAAGCGAGTGAGGACGGGCCCGGGAGGACACGTGGGGGCGACTCTGCAATCCAGCGCGGCCGACCTGATCCCCATGGCCAGCACTTCGGATAAGTCACTTCCCGGACCCGCCGAGCATCAGCCTAGAACACCGCTCCTCGCCGTCTCTTGACACAGAGGGGTGCCAGATCCGGATGCCGATAGAGCCTGACACGGTCGGGTGGAGGGTGCTACCGGCAGAGCCAAAAGCCATCCCCGTCGTAGCGGATCACGTCGCCACCCGGCTGCCGAACGAAGACCACTGCGCCCTCAATCCATACATGCTGCCCAGGGCGTAGGAATAGAGGAGACCGAAGTTCCACTGCCCAGTCGTCAGCCTCAAGCATGGTCACGATTGTCAGCCGGTTCACCGGTGCAGGGTCGGTTCGGACAGCTCCGGTGGAGTCATCACCTCGACCGAGCTGCAACTGCACGGCTCGAGACTACCGGGCCTGACATGCCATCGTCCTCCGACGGACCCGGAGCCAAAAATCTATGTCTCGTATGGGTCCCAGTGGGCGGCGTAGCGCAGCAGCGAGCGGGCCAGGTCCGGGTGAGCCGCCGCACCGGCGAGCTGGCCTACTACCTGTGCTGGTCGGCCACACCGGTGCCGCTGCACGCCCTCGTGCGCGTCGCCGGGTCCCGCTGGAGCATTGAGGAGTTGTTCCAGACCGGCAAAGGCCAGGTCGGCCTGGACCACTACCAGGTCCGCGGCTGGACCGGCTGGCACCGGTTCATCACCCTGGCCATGCTCGCCCTGGCCCTACTGACCGTCCTCGCCGCCACCTCCACCGACCAGGCCGACCACAACCGGCAGATCCCGTTGACCGTGGCCGAGATCCGACGACTCCTCAACGCCTTCGTCCTCGCCCTGCCGCTACCACCAGCGCACACCCTGCACTGGTCAATCTGGCGGCGAACATCCCAAGCCCGAGCCCGCCGATCCCATTACCAGCACAGACTCCGACCAGCGGACAGGCGAAGTGACGTTGGAGTACTAGCTGGCGAGCACGTCGAGGGCGAGTTCCCGCACCACCGACTCGTTCACCTCCACGCCGAGCCCCGGCCCCGTCGGCACCTGCGCGACGCCGTCCCGCACCTCCACGGTCGCCCCCGTGGCGTACGAGGAGGTAAGGAACTGCCGGCCGTTGAGGTCGACCGGCGTGTCGATGCCGTACGCGGCGAACAGGTGCAGCGATGCGGCCAGCCCCAGGTCGGAGTCGGTGAGCCCGGACCCCATCAGCCGCACCCCGGCGTCCTCGGCGAGGGCGCAGAGCCGCCGCGACAGCGTCAGCCCGCCGCTGCGCTGCACCTTGGCGATGGCCACGTCGACCGCGTCGAGCTTGACGAAGGTCGCCAAATCGCTGGGGTGGCGCAGGCTCTCGTCGAGGGCGACCGGCACCGGCGACACATCGCGCAGCCGGCGCAGCCCGGCGATGTCGTTGGCCGGCAGCGGCTGCTCGAACGCGGCGACGTCGTACTCGGCCAGCCGGCGGGCCATCCGCAGCGCGGCGTCCCCGGTGTACGCCTGGTTGGCGTCCACCCAGAGCGCCGCGCCGGGTGCGGCCTCGCGGACGGCCCGGACGACGGCGGCGTCCTCGGCCTCGCTGTGCAGGCCGACCTTCACCTTGAATGCCTGGTATCCGAGGGCGCTGCCCTCGGCGACGGCGTCGGCCACCTCGCCGGCGGTCTGCCCGGCGACGATCCACCCGAGTGGGATGGTCTCCCGGCGGCGCTGCCCCCAGAGCACCCCGACGGACACGCCCAGGGCGCGGCCGAGCAGGTCGTGCAGGGCGACGTCGACCGCGCACTTGGCGAGGGGTGCGCCGATGGTGAAGCCGCGGTTGACGGCGCGGTCGAACGCGGTGGTCACCCCGTCGAGGTCCCAGGCCGGGCGGCCGAGGATGGCCGGGGCGAGGTATCGGTCGACGGTGGTGACGATGGATTCGGCGGTCTCGTAGGTCCAGGCCGGGATCGGGGTGGCCTCGCCCCAGCCCGTGACGCCGCCGGCGGTGACCTTGACGAGCACCCGGATGCTGGGCGTGCCGGCGACGGCGACCGAGCCGCCGGAGACGCCGAACGAGCGGATGGTGGGCAGCGCGACGGCGTACGTCTCGACCGCGTCGATGGTCAGGCCGGCCAGGTCGGCGGCGAGCGGGGTCACGAGCCCACCTTGGCGGTGCTGCCGCGCAGCACGACCTCGCCGCCCATCCGTAGGAGCCGGCGCCGTCGTCCGTTGTTCTCGGTCAGCGCCAGCTCCATCGCCTTCTCCCCGAGGCGCTGCAGCGGCAGCGCCACCGTGGTCAGCGCCGGGGTGAGGTCACGGACGATCGGGATGTCGTCGAAGCCGGCGACGGAGATGTCGTTCGGGACGGACAGGCCGTGGTCGCGCAGCGCCGCGCAGGCGCCGATGGCCATGACGTCGGTCAGCGCGAACACGCAGGTCGCCGCCGATCCCCGGGCCAGCAGCTCGGACATCGCGCCGTATCCGCCGTCGCGGGTGAAGGGGCCCTCGACGATGTCGGCCGGGTCCAGCGCCACGCCGGCCTTGGCCAGCTCGTCGCGGAAGCCGCCGAGCCGGTCGGCGACGGTGGTGAGCGCCCGCGGGCCGGAGAGCACGGCGAACCGGCGGTGGCCGAGGTCGAGCAGGGCGCGGGCCATGGCGGCGGCGCCGGCCCGGTTCTCCGGCAGCACGCTGTCGACCTTCAGGCTGCGGTGCCGGCTGACCACCGCGACCCGGCCGCCACCGTCCAGGTAGGGCTTCAGCTCGGCCTCCAGGGCCCGCTCCCAGCGGGCGTCCTCGAAGCCGGAGCCGATCAGCAGGATGGCCGGGGCGCGTTCGGCGCGCAGCATCGACACGTAGGCGATCTCCCGCTCGGGGTCGCGGAAGGTGCTGGCCAGCATGACCAGCAGGTCGTTGTCCCCGGCCACCCGCATGACGCCGCCGGCGACGGCGGCGAAGTAGGGGTCGGTGACGTCGTGGCAGATGACGCCGACGGTGCGGTGCGAGGCGCCGGCGAGGGCCCGGGCATGCGCGTTGGGGGTGTACGCCAGCTTCTCGGCGGCGGCGAGGACCCGGTCGCGCAGTTGCGGGGTGACCCGCATGCCGTTGAGCGCCCGGGAGGCGGTGGCCAGCGAGACGTCGGCGGCTCTGGCCACGTCTTCCAAGGTCACGTGCGCCCGTGGCTGCATCGTTTTCCCCCTGCGGAAGTTCTTGACCGGATTATTTCGGCGTGGTTACCGTAGCACCCTGAAAGCGCTTACTGAAAGCGCATTCAGGGCCGCTTCCCCGTCCTCACCGGGGTCGTCCGGCCCTGCCGACGGCACGCGCCTACCCAACGGCTGAGTACCCGGAAACCGCCGGCCAGCCAGGGAGAACGGAGGGTCATGGCCGCGCAGAGCACCATCGAGCAAGCGGAGCGCACCGCTCCCGCCGGCGTCACCGCGTCGGCCGCCCGCCGCCCGGGCGGGGCGGGCGCCGGCCTGCGCCGGTTCGCCCGGAACACGTGGCGCCCCGCCGCGGTCCTCGTGGCCATCCTCCTCGTCTGGTGGGTGGTCACCGCCGCGGACCTGGTGAAGCCCTACCTGGTCCCGTCACCCGGCACGGCGCTGGACGTCGTCCTCGCCCAGCCGGGCTACTTCCTCCACCACACCTGGATCACCACGTACGAGACGGTGCTGGGCTTCGCCATCGCCATCGTGGTCGGCGTGCTCGCCGCCGTGGTCATGGTCTACTCCCCCACCGTCGAGAAGAGCCTCTACCCGCTGCTGCTGTTCGCCCAGGTCATCCCGAAGATCGCGATCGCGCCGCTGTTCATCGTGTGGCTCGGCTTCGGGCTCTCGCCCAAGGTCGTCGTCGCGGTCCTGATGGCCTTCTTCCCGATCGTCATCTCCACCGTCACCGGCATGAAGTCGATCGACCCGGAGATGCTGCAACTGTCGGCGACCATGGGCGCGGGCCCGGCCCAGACGTTCCGGAAGATCCGGTTCCCCGCCGCCCTGCCACACCTGTTCGCCGGCCTCAAGGTCGCCGCCACCATGGCCGTCACCGGCGCCGTCGTCGGTGAGTTCGTCGGCGCCAACGAGGGCCTCGGCTACGTGATCCTGCAGGCCAACGGCAACCTCGACACCCCGACCCTCTTCGCCGGGCTGATCATCATGTCGCTGCTCGGCGTGATCCTCTTCGTCGTCGTCGAACTGCTGGAGTACCTGGTTCTGCCCTGGCACGCCAGCCGCCGCACCGACGCCGCCACCACAACGATGTGAACAGGAGAACCCTCGGATGAAGTTGCGTACTCTCGCCGTCGCGCTCGTGCCGGCGCTCCTTATGGCCGCCACCGCCTGCGGCTCGTCCTCCGACAAGCAGGAGAAGAACGCCCAGGGCCTGGACAAGGTCACCCTGACCCTCAACTGGTACCCGTACGGCGAGCACGCGCCGTTCTACCTGGGCAAGAAGCAGGGCATCTTCGCCAAGCACGGCATCGACCTGACCATCCAGGCCGGGCAGGGCTCGCAGAAGACCGTGCAGGCCACCGCCGCCGGGCAGACCGACTTCGGCTGGGCCGACACCCCGGCGCTGCTCTCGGCCGTGGGCCAGGGGATGGACGTCAAGAGCGTCGGCGTCTTCCTGCAGACCACGCCGTCGTCGGTGCAGTTCTTCAGCGACAAGAACATCGCCTCCCCCGCCGATCTCAAGGGCAAGACCATCGCCTCCACGGCCGGCGACGCGCTGAGCAAGACCTTCCCGGCGTTCCTCAAGGCCAACGGTCTCGCCGCCGGCGACGTGACCCTGCAGAACACCGACCCGGCCGGCAAGATGGCCGCCGTCATGTCGGGCAAGACCGACGCGCTGCTCGGCTTCGCCACCGACCAGGGCCCGACCATGCAGGAGAAGGCCGGCAAGCAGGTCTCCTACCTGAAGTTCGCCGAGCACGGCCTGAGCTTCTACAGCAACGGCCTGATCGCCTCGAACGACACCATCAAGAACAAGCAGGACCTGGTCAAGCGGATGGTCGCGGCCAGCAGCGAGGCCTGGTCCGCGGCCGAGAAGGACGCGGCCGGCGCGGTCGCGGCCATGCAGGGCGCGTCCCAGCAGCTGCCGTCGGCCAAGGTGCTCACCGACCAGTTCAACGCCACGCTGCAGCTGCTGCACACCGACGCCACCAAGGGCCAGGCCCCCGGCGTCAACGACGAGTCCGACTGGCAGAAGACCATCACCGTCTTCGCCGACGCCGGCGTGATCACCAAGGCGGAGTCGCCGTCGGCCTACTGGGACGCGAGCTTCGCACCGAAGGGATGAGACCGATGACGGTCGGCAACACCACCACGCAGCGTTCCGCGGACGCCACGGCGACCGGCGCCGCGGTCGACATCGACCAGGTCGCGGTCCGGTTCCGCACCAAGAAGAAGGACGTCACCGCGCTGCGCGACGTCTCGCTGCGGATCGAGCCGGGCGAGTTCGTCGCCATCGTCGGCGCCTCCGGCTGCGGCAAGTCCACGCTGCTCAAGCTGGTGTCCGGCCTGCTGCGGCCGTCGTCGGGCCAGGTCCGCCTGCACGGCGAGGACGTGCGGGGGCCGCGGCGCGACATCGGGTACGTCTTCCAGCGCGCCGCCCTGCTGGAGTGGCGCACGGCCCGGCGCAACATCCTGCTCCAGGCCGAGATGCGGGGCATGCCCAAGGCGCAGGCACGCCAGCGCGTCGACGAGCTGATCGCGATGACCGGGCTGACCGGCTTCGAGGACGCGTACCCGAACGAGCTCTCCGGTGGCATGCAGCAGCGCGTGGCCCTGTGCCGCGCGCTGCTGCACCGCCCCCCGGTGCTGCTCATGGACGAGCCGTTCGGGGCGCTCGACGCCCTCACCCGCGAGCAGATGAACGTCGAACTGCGGCGGATCTGGCGGGAGACCGGCACCACCGTCCTGCTGGTCACCCACTCCATCGCGGAGGCGGTCTACCTGGCCAACCGGGTGATCGTCATGACCCCTCGACCCGGCACCGTCGCCGAGGTCATCGATGTCGACCTTCCCGTCGAGCGGGACTACGGCCAGACCATGTCGGCGCCGGAGTTCGCCCGTGCCACGGGACGCATCCGGGACCTGCTGGGTGCGACGACGACCGCCGAATAACCACTGGAAGGAAACACACGTGGAGCGCACGTCTATCGGGATCATCCTCAACGGGGTGACCGGACGGATGGGGTACCGGCAGCACCTGGTCCGGTCCCTGCTCGCCATCCGCGAGCAGGGCGGCCTGCCCGCCCGCGACGGCAGCCGGATCTGGCCGGAGCTGACCCTGGTCGGCCGCAACGAGGCCAAGCTCGCCGAGATCGCCGCCCGGCACGGGCTGACGTCGTACACGACCGACCTGGACGCCGCGCTCGCCGACGACTCGCACCAGATCTACTTCGACGCGCAGGTGACCGCGCAGCGGGAGAAGGCCATCCGGGCGGCCATCGAGGCCGGCAAGCACATCTACACCGAGAAGCCGCTCGCCGAGGGGCTGACCGGCTCGCTGGAGCTGGCCCGGCTCGCCGCCGCCCGGGGCGTCAAGAACGGCGTCGTGCAGGACAAGCTCTTCCTGCCGGGCCTGCGCAAGCTCAAGCGGCTGGTCGACAGCGGCTTCTTCGGCCGGATCCTGTCGGTGCGCGGCGAGTTCGGCTACTGGGTGTTCGAGGGTGACTGGCAGGACGCCCAGCGGCCGAGCTGGAACTACCGCGCCGAGGACGGCGGCGGCATCACCGTGGACATGTTCCCGCACTGGCACTACGTGCTGGAGCAGATCTTCGCCCCAGTGACCGCGGTGACCGCGCACATCGCCACGCACATCCCCGAGCGGGTGGACGAGACCGGTCAGACCTACCGGGCCACCGCCGACGACGCCGCGTACGGCATCTTCGAGCTGGCCGGCGGCATCACCGCACAGATCAACTCCTCCTGGGCGGTCCGGGTCTACCGGGACGAGCTGGTCGAGTTCCAGGTCGACGGCACGCACGGCAGCGCCGTGGCCGGGCTGCGCGAGTGCCGCATCCAGCACCGCGGCGCCACCCCGATGCCGGTGTGGAACCCGGACCTTCCGGTCACCGAGAACTTCCGCGCCCAGTGGCAGACCGTCCCCGACAACGAGGACTTCGACAACGGGTTCAAGGTGCAGTGGGAGGCGTTCCTGCGGCACGTCGTCGACGGCGAGCCGTTCCCGTGGGACTTCATGGCCGGCGTGCGTGGGGTGCAGCTCGCCGAGGCCGGGCTGCAGTCCGCCCGGGAGGGGCGACGGGTCGAGATCGAGGAGATCCGGCTGTGACCGCCCGGATCACCCTGCCGCGCCCGGACGGCGGCGCCGAGGCGCTGACCCTGCGCGAGCCG
>NZ_JAEVHN010000138.1:0-12355 GCF_016803375.1 Micromonospora sp. 4G55 | reverse complement strand
TGCGCCCGCTCGCCGCCCGGCTCGTCGCCGACCTGGGCGGGGTGCCGGAGTGGGTCGGCGAGGCGGACCGCGCGCTCTACCACGCGGCGCTGGCGCAGCGGCGCGAACCACCTGGTGACCCTGGTCAACGAGGCGGCCGACCGGCTGCGCGACGCCGGGGTGGCCCAGCCCGAGAAGGTGCTGGCCCCGCTGCTGCGGGCGGCCCTGGAGAACGCGCTGCGGCTCGGCGACGACGCGCTGACCGGCCCGGTGTCCCGCGGTGACGCGGGCACCGTGCGGCGGCACCTGGACCGGCTGGCGGAGGTCGCCCCGGAATCGGTGGCCCCCTACCTGGCGTTGGCCCGACGGAGCGCGGATCGGGCGATCGCGGCCGGTCGGCTGCGGCCGGTGGACGCCGAGTCGCTGCTCGACGTGCTGGCCGGGATCCATCGGGAGGTGGCGGCATGACGGAGCTGGTGCACAGCCGGGCCGAGCTGGCCAAGGCGCGGGACGGACTCAAGGGCACCGTCGGCGTGGTGATGACCATGGGTGCGCTGCACTCGGGGCACGAGACGCTGCTGCGGGCGGCCCGGGAGCGGGCGGACCACGTGCTCGTCACGATCTTCGTCAACCCGCTGCAGTTCGGGCCCAACGAGGACTTCGACCGCTATCCGCGCACCCTCGACGCCGACCTGGAGATCTGCCGCCGGGCCGGGGCCGACGTGGTGTTCGCCCCCGCCGTGTCGGACATGTACCCGGACGGGCAGCCGGCGGTCCGGGTGAACCCGGGGCAGCTCGGCGAGGACCTGGAGGGGCAGAGCCGGCCCGGCTTCTTCCACGGGGTGCTCACCGTGGTCATGAAGCTGCTCCAGCTCACCCGCCCCGATCTCGCCTTCTTCGGCGAGAAGGACTACCAGCAGCTCACCCTGGTCCGCCGGATGGCCCGCGACCTGGACGTCCCGGTGGAGGTGGTCGGCGTGCCGACGTCCGCGAACCGGACGGACTGGCCCTGTCCAGCCGTAACCGCTACCTCTCGCCGGATCAGCGGCGGACGCGCTGAGCCTGTCGGCCGCGCTGCGGGCCGGCGCGACCGCCGCCGAGCAGGGCCGGGACGCCGGGGAGGTGCTGGCCGCCGCGCACCGGACGTTCGCCGCGGTGGGTGCCGACGCCCGGCTGGACTACCTGGTGCTCACCGATCCGGACCTGGAACCGGGGCCGGTGGCCGGCCCGGCCCGGCTGCTGGTCGCGGCCTGGGTGGGCGACACCCGCCTGATCGACAACATGGCGATCCGACTCGCCCCGCGTTCCTGACCACCTGACCACCACACCCGCTGAGAGGCGACCGATGTTCCGGACCATGCTCAAGTCGAAGATCCACCGGGCCACGGTGACCCAGGCCGATCTGCACTACGTCGGCTCGGTGACCGTGGACCAGGATCTGCTCGACGCCGCCGACCTGCTCCCCGGCGAGCAGGTGGCGATCGTGGACGTGACCAACGGGGCCCGGCTGGAGACGTACGTCATCCCCGGTGAGCGGGGCAGCGGGGTGATCGGCATCAACGGCGCGGCGGCGCACCTGGTGCACCCCGGCGACCTGGTCATCCTCATCTCGTACGGTCAGATGGACGACGCCGAGGCGCGCTCGTACCGGCCCCGGGTGGTGCACGTCGACGCCGACAACAAGGTCGTCGACCTGGGCGCCGACCCCGCCGCCGTGGCTCCCGGCACCGCCGGCGACCCCACCCCGAGCCCGCTGGCCGTGGTGGGCTGAGCGCACTTCCGGTCTGTCACCGGAAGGTCATTGTTGGTTACCCTGGGCGGACCGTCGGGATCGACGGTCGTCGGCTGGGGGAGGCCGCGATGCGCCGTGCGATGACGAGACCGGTCGCCGCGTTGGTCGCGGGGGTCCTGCTGGCCGGCTGCGCCGCCACCGCCGGGGTCGACGGGGACCTCACCGACGACTGGGCCGCCCCGGCGGCTGCCGGGCCGTTCACCCCGGAGGCCGGCGTCTGCCAGGTCGGCGACTTCACCGACACGGTCGCGCTGGACGCGTACGCGCCGGTGGACTGCGCCGCGGCGCACCGGGTGGAGACGGTGCACGTGGGGGGCCTTTTCGGCCGGCCGGGCGGATCCGCCCGCCACGGCTCGGCCGACCTGCGTGGCGCCTTCGCCGAGTGCGACGCGCGCGCCACCGGGTACGTCGGCGACGACTGGCGCGCCGGCCGGCTGCGGCTGGCCGTGGCGCTGCCCACCCGTCCCGGCTGGGCGGCCGGCTCCCGCTGGTACCGCTGCGACCTCAGCGAGTTGACCACCGTCGAGGCGGCGGCCGCCGTGGTGACCCGCACCGGCAGCCTGCGCGATGCCTTGAAGGGCCCGTCGCCGCTGCGCCTGGGCTGCCAGCGCACCCGCACCGGCACCGGCCGGGGCGTGCAGGTGCTGCTCCCGGCGGAGTGCGCCACCGCCCACGACGCCGAGTTCGTCGGGGTGTGGAAGGCGCCCGACCGGCCGTACCCGACCCGGGACGCCGACTGGCTGCCGCTCTACGCCGGCTGTCGCAGCGTCCTCGCCCGGTACGTCGGCGTGCCGGACGACGCCGACCTGCGCTTCCGCAGCGGGGTGGTGGTCCGCCCGCCCGGTGCCGGCCGCTGGCGGGCGGGTGACCGGGGTGTCCGCTGCCACCTCTGGCTCAGCGACCGGACGGTGACCGCCTCGCTCAAGGGCGCCGGCCCGGCCGGGCTGCCCGTCCGGACGAAGTAGCGGACGCCGTAGTCCAAACCACTCGTCGTGCCCCCGCCGCCCGGGATGAGGGGCGTTCGGGTTGACTGTGCTCATGGACCTTCCGACCGTCGACCTGCCGGCCCTGCCCCGACTGCTGGCCGCGCCCGCGCCCGGCTGGGTGGAGACGACCGACGTGATCGTGGTCGGTTCCGGGGTCGCCGGGCTCACCGCCGCGCTGCACCTGCGCGAGGCCGGCCTGCACGTCACGGTGGTCACCAAGGTCAACATCGACGAGGGCTCCACCCGGTGGGCGCAGGGCGGCATCGCGGCGGTGCTCGACCCGACCGACACCCCGGCCGCGCACGCCCACGACACCGAGATCGCCGGCGTCGGGCTCTGCGACCCGGCGGCCGTGCGGGTGCTGGTGGAGGAGGGGCCGACCCGGCTCCGCGAGCTGATGCGCATCGGCGCGGAGTTCGACCGCAACCCGGACGGGTCGCTGATGCTCACCCGGGAGGGCGGGCACCGGGCGGACCGGATCGTGCACGCCGGCGGCGACGCCACCGGCGCCGAGGTGCAGCGCGCGCTGCACGCGGCGGTCCGCCGCGACCCGTGGATCCGCCTCGTCGAGCACGCCCTGGTGCTGGACCTGCTGCGCGCCCCCGGCGACGGCCCGGACGGCCTCGGCCCGGCCTGCGGCATCACCCTGCACGTGCTCGGCGAGGGCAGCGAGGACGGCGTCGGCGCGCTGCTCGCCCGGGCGGTGGTGCTGGCCACCGGCGGGATGGGGCAGATCTTCTCGGCGACCACCAACCCGGCCGTCTCGACCGGCGACGGGGTGGCCCTGGCCATGCGGGCCGGCGCGGCGGTCACCGACGTGGAGTTCGTCCAGTTCCACCCGACCGCGCTGATCGTGCCGCAGGCGGCCCGGGTGCCCGGCGCCGGCCTCGCCCAGCAGCCGCTGGTCTCCGAGGCGCTGCGCGGTGAGGGCGCCCACCTGGTCGACGGTGACGGCAAGCGGTTCATGGTCGGCCAGCACGAGCTGGCCGAACTGGCCCCCCGGGACGTGGTGGCCAAGGGCATCCACCGGGTGCTGCTGGCCACCGGCGCGGACCACGTCTGGCTGGACGCCCGGCACCTGGGCGGCGACTTCCTGGCCGGGCGGTTCCCCACCATCGTCGCCTCCTGCCTGGCCATCGGCGTGGACCCGGCCACCGATTTGATCCCGGTCGCTCCGGCGGCCCACTACGCCTCCGGCGGCGTCCGGACCGACCTGCACGGCCGCACCTCCATCCCCGGCCTGTACGCCTGCGGCGAGGTCGCCTGCACCGGCGTGCACGGCGCCAACCGGCTGGCCAGCAACTCGCTGCTGGAGGGGCTGGTCTTCTCCCGCCGGATCGCCGAGGACATCGCCGCCGGGCTGCCCGAGCAGGCCCGACCGGCGGAGACGGGCGCGTGGGTGGGCGGCGAGGGCTGGGTGGCGCCGGCCGAGGGCACGTCGGCGCTCCAGCGGGCGATGACCCGGGGCGCCGGCGTGCTGCGGTCCGCCGCCACGTTGACCGGGACCGCCGCCGTCCTGGGCGAGCTGGGCCTGGACCGGGGCACTCCGCGTACCGCCGACTGGGAGGCGACGAACCTGCTCACCGTGGCGTCGACCCTGGTCGCCGCCGCGTACGCCCGCCAGGAGACCCGGGGGTGCCACTGGCGGGAGGACTTCCCGGCCGCCGACGAGCGGTGGCGGGGCCATCTGCTCGGTGCGGTCGGTGCGCAGGGTCGGTTGACGTCTCGGTGGGAGGAGTCGGCGTGAGCGCGAGGAGTGAGTCGGTCTTGCGAGCCCCGCAGTGGCGAACGAAGGTGGTCCGGTGAGGGAGTCGACGGAGCAGGCGTTGCGGGCCGGTGGCCTGGACCCGGCGCAGGTGCGGTCGGTCGTCGTGGGGGCGCTCGCCGAGGACCTGGGGCCGGACTTCCTCGACGTGACCAGCGTGGCCACCATCCCCGACACGCAGACCGACACCGCCGACGTGGTCGCCCGCGCCGACGGGGTGGTGGCCGGGCTGGCCGTGGCCGCCGCGGCCTTCGAGCTGGTCGGCGAGGTGACCGGTGCGGGCCGTACCGTCGAGGTGTCGCTGGTGGCCCGGGACGGGCAGCGGGTGGCGCGCGGCGACGTGCTGGCCACGGTGACCGCCCGACCCGGCTGCTGCTCACCGCCGAGCGCACGGCACTCAACCTGCTCAGCCGGATGTCCGGGGTGGCCACCCACACCCGGGCCTGGGCCGACGCCCTGGCCGGTACGAAGGCGATGGTGCTGGACACCCGCAAGACCACCCCGGGCCTGCGCGCCCTGGAGAAGTACGCGGTGCGCGCCGGCGGCGGCACGAACAAGCGGATGGGTCTGCACGACGTCGCCATGATCAAGGACAACCACAAGTTCGCCGCGGGCGGTATCGCGCCCGCCTTCCGCCGGGTCCGGGAGGCGTTCCCCGACGTGCCGGTGCAGGTGGAGGTCGACACCGTCGCCGAGGCGGTGGAGGCGGTCGAGGCCGGCGCGGACTTCCTGCTGCTGGACAACATGACCCCGGAGACGCTGCGGGAGGTGGTCGCCCGGGTGGGCGACCGGGCGGAGCTGGAGGCGACCGGCGGGCTCACCCTCGCGGTGGCGGCCGAGTACGCGGCCACCGGTGTGGACTTCCTGTCGGTGGGCGCGCTCACCCACTCCTCGCCGATCCTGGACATCGCGCTGGACCTGCGGACGCGCTGAGCCCGGGCGCGGTGAGCCCGGCGCGGTGGGGCCGGGCCGGGCGGCCGGCGGCTCGGCGGGTTCGACCCGCCGGGAGGCGTCTAGGCTGCGCGTGTGCTGCTCTGCA
Organism: Micromonospora sp. 4G55; assembly: GCF_016803375.1. Classification (NCBI taxonomy): domain Bacteria; kingdom Bacillati; phylum Actinomycetota; class Actinomycetes; order Micromonosporales; family Micromonosporaceae; genus Micromonospora; species Micromonospora sp. 4G55. Next base: position 6,794 of record NZ_JAEVHN010000138.1, on the reverse strand, counting down.
TCGACATCGGAAACACCAACACCGTGCTGGCGACCTTCGACGGCGACAAGCTGGTGCACTCCTGGCGGATCAAGACCGACGCCCGGTCCACGGCGGACGAGCTGGGTCTGATGTTTCGCGGGCTGCTCGCCGGTGACGCGGTGGAGATCACCGGGGTGGCGGCCTGCTCCACGGTTCCGGCGGCGCTGCGCTCGCTGCGGTCCATGCTGGCCCGCTACTACGCCGACCTGCCGAGCGTGATCGTCGAGCCGGGGGTGCGCACCGGCGTCCAGCTCGCGATCGACAACCCCAAGGAGGTCGGCTCGGACCGGGTGGTCAACACCCTCGCCGCGTACACCCTCTACGGCGGTCCGTCGATCGTGGTCGACTTCGGCACCACCACGAACTTCGACGTGATCAGCGGCCGGGGGGAGTTCCTCGGCGGCGCCTTCGCCCCGGGCATCGAGATCTCGTTCGACGCCCTGGCCGCCCGGGCCGCCCAGCTGCGCAAGGTGGAGGCGACCAAGCCCCGGTCGGTGATCGGCAAGAACACCGTCGAGTGCCTCCAGTCCGGCCTCTACTTCGGCTTCGCGGGGCAGGTCGACCGGATCGTCGAGCGGATGGTCGAGGAGCTGGGCGAGGTGAAGGCGGTGATCGCCACCGGCGGGCTGGCCTCGGTGGTGATCGGCGAGTGCCGCACCATCACCCACCACGAGCCGATGATCACCCTGATCGGCCTGCGGATGGTCTACGAGCGCAACACCTGACCCCGGCCGCCGGGGCCGGGCGCCGCCCGGGGGCTCAGCGCCGCCGGGCCCGGAAGACGAGCGTCCGGTACGGCAGCTCGACCGTCTCCCGCCCGGCCAGGTCGGGGTGGGTGGCGAACAGTTCCCGCAGCTCCGAGTCGACCCGCTGCCGTTGCCGCGGCGTGGCGGTCAGCCAGTTCGAGCGGGTACGCAGCATGCCGACCACCTCGTCCGGGGTCAGCGTGGCCCGGTGGGCGAACTCGCCCAGTTCGACCGGGTCGAAGGCCGGACCGAAGTCGGTGATCTTCTCGGTCAGGTCGCCGGCGTCGTCGTGGATCTCGGCGATCCGGTCCAGCTCGGCCACCCAGCCGACGCTCCCGTCCCGGGTGTTCCAGATCGGGGCGAACGTCCCGCCCGCCCGGAGCACCCGGGCGATCTCGACGTGCGCCCGCTCCTTGTCGAACCAGTGGTAGGCCTGCCCCACCAGGACCGCGTCGGCCGTCCCGTCCGGCACCGGCACCGCCTCGGCGCTGCCGGCCAGGGCGTGCTGCCCGGCGTGGCGGCGGCCAACTGGGCCCGCATCCCCGGATCGGGCTCCACCGGCAGCACCTCGTGGCCCAAATCCAGGATCGCGCGGCTGAGGATGCCGGTGCCGGCGCCGAGGTCGACCACCCGGGCCGGCGCCTCGACGTTCGCCAGGGCCCAGCGGACGGCGGCCTGCGGATAGCGGGGCCGGAACCGGTCGTAGTCGGTGGCGGCCGCCCCGAAGGACAGCGCGTGAGTGGGGTCGGTCATGGGCGGCAGGTTATCCCGTAACGGCGACCTGGGCGCTTGAGTACGCTCGGGGGCTGACCCCGCCGATATCTCCTTTCTGAGGACAGTGCCGTGATCGAGCAGAACGCCGTGCCAGTGGATCCCGCCGACGACCTTCCCGAGCAGATGAAGGTCCGCCGGGAGAAGCGGGACCGGATGCTCGCCGAGGGCATCGAGCCGTACCCGGTCGGTTTCCCCCGGACCAGCACGCTGGCGGAGGTCCGCGCGAAGTACGCCGAGCTGCCCACCGACACCGCCACCGGCGACCAGGTCTCGGTCACCGGTCGCGTGATCTTCGTACGGAACACCGGCAAGCTCTGCTTCGCGACGCTGCGCGACGGCGACGGCACCGAGCTCCAGGCCATGCTCTCCCTGGACCGGGTGGGCGCCGAGCGGCTGGAGGACTGGAAGCGCCTGGTCGACCTCGGTGACCACGTCGGGGTGACCGGTGAGGTCATCACCAGCCGCCGGGGCGAGCTGTCCGTGCTGGCCCAGGAGTGGGCGGTCACCGCCAAGGCGCTGCGCCCGCTGCCGGTGGCGCACAAGCCGTTGAGCGAGGAGGCCCGGGTCCGCCAGCGCTACGTCGACCTGGTCGTCCGCCCGCAGGCGCGGCAGATGGTGCGTACCCGGGCGGCGGCGGTGCGCAGCCTGCGCGATTCGCTGCACGGGCAGGGATTCATCGAGGTCGAGACCCCGATGCTGCAGTTGCTGCACGGCGGGGCGGCGGCCCGCCCATTCGTGACCCACAGCAATGCGTTGAACACCGATCTGTATCTGCGAATCGCGCCGGAACTGTTTCTCAAGCGGGCCGTGGTCGGCGGCGTCGACCGGGTCTTCGAGATCAACCGCAACTTCCGTAATGAGGGCGTGGACTCTTCGCACTCGCCGGAGTTCGCGATGCTGGAGACCTACCAGGCGTACGGCGACTACGACACGATGGCCGAGCTGACCCGCAATCTGGTGCAGCAGGCGGCGATCGCGGTCAGCGGCTCGACCGTGGTGACCCACGCCGACGGCCACGAGTTCGACCTGGGCGGCGAGTGGCGCTCGGTGACGCTGTTCGGGGTGCTTTCCGAGGCGCTCGGCGAGGAGGTCACGGTCCGCACCGAACGGTCCCGCCTGGTGGAGTACGCCGACAAGGTGGGGCTCGCCGTGGACCCGAAGTGGGGGCCGGGCAAGCTGGCCGAGGAACTGTTCGAGGAACTGGTCGTGCCGGGCCTGCAGGCCCCCACCTTCGTGCGCGACTACCCGGAGGAGACCAGCCCGCTGACCCGGGCGCACCGCAGCGAGCCGGGGCTGGCCGAGAAGTGGGACCTCTACGTGCTCGGCTTCGAGCTGGGCACCGCGTACTCCGAATTGGTGGACCCGGTGGTGCAGCGGGAGCGGCTGGTCGCCCAGGCGCAGTTGGCCGCCCGCGGCGACGACGAGGCCATGCGGCTGGACGAGGACTTTCTGCGCGCGATGGAGTACGGAATGCCGCCGGCCGGCGGTATGGGAATGGGAATCGACCGGCTTCTGATGGCGCTGACCGGTCTCGGAATTCGGGAGACCATCCTCTTCCCGTTGGTCCGCCCGGAGTGAGTGGGAAGCTTCTCCGGCTCGTTACCGCATCCTATTGACGCGTCGAGCGGCACGCGGGTTATTGTGCTCCTATTGCAGGAGCACCCTGCTCGAAAGGAATGTGGGACGTGGCCAAGCAGATCATTCACAAGCTGGTCGATGACCTGGACGGCGGGGACGCGGACGAGACCGTCAAGTTCGCCCTCGACGGCGTTCAGTACGAGATCGACCTGTCGAACTCCAACGCCGCAAAATTGCGCGAGGCATTCGCGCAGTACGTGGGGGCGGGCACCCGGGTCGGTCGGGGCGGCGTGGTCGTGGGTGGCCGGGCCGCGCGGGGCCGGGGCGGCGCCACGGCCGATCGCGAGCAGAACAAGGCGATCCGGGCCTGGGCCAAGAAGTCCGGCAAGGAGATCTCCGACCGGGGCCGCATCCCGCAGGAGATCGTCGACGAGTACCACGCCAAGGCGGGTCACTGACACCAGCGCCAGGGGCGACACGACGCCGGGCCGGAGCACCACTCCGGGCCGGCGTCGCCGTTTTCCCGGCCGGTGGGGCGCCGGGGTCGGGTGTGCTCGCTGTGACGAACGGGGCTGCGTTGGCCCGGAGTTGCCTCGTGCGACGCCGGGCGGCGGTGCCGGCGGGCGGGGGAAGATTCCCGCCGGGGGCGGCGTTGTCCACAGGCGGTGGAGAATCTGTCCACAACCTGTGGACGAGCCACCGGTCCGCCGGGGAGCTTCCGCACCCGGGGCGAATTTCGCTCTGCGCGTACAGGTCGGGGTCCCGGAACACCTCCTGAGCGCGGATGGTTGGTCAAAACGACGTCAGAACGGCTCATCGCGGGGACACACGACCTCAGCGGAGTCGGTCGACGGCGATAGAGTAAGGAGGCACGGACGCCCGTCCCGGACGTCCGCGCACCGGCCCCGCCAAGATCTTGAACATCAAGGCGCACGGCACGTGAGGAGCACGAGGGCATGTTCGAGCGGTTCACCGACCGAGCGCGACGGGTTGTCGTCCTGGCCCAAGAAGAGGCCCGGATGCTCAACCACAACTACATCGGTACGGAGCACATCCTGCTGGGCCTGATCCACGAAGGTGAAGGCGTCGCGGCAAAGGCCCTGGAGAGCCTCGGCATCTCCCTCGAGGGCGTCCGCCAGCAGGTCGAGGAGATCATCGGCCAGGGCCAGCAGGCGCCGAGCGGGCACATCCCGTTCACGCCGCGGGCCAAGAAGGTGCTGGAGCTGTCGCTGCGCGAGGCGCTGCAGCTCGGCCACAACTACATCGGCACGGAGCACATCCTGCTCGGTCTGATCCGCGAGGGTGAGGGCGTCGCCGCCCAGGTGCTGGTCAAGCTCGGTGCGGACCTCAACCGGGTCCGCCAGCAGGTGATCCAGCTGCTCTCCGGCTACCAGGGCAAGGAGCCGGCCGCGGCGGGCGCCGCGCCGGGTGAGGCCGCGCCGTCGACCAGCCTCGTGCTGGACCAGTTCGGCCGCAACCTGACCCAGGCCGCCCGCGAGGGCAAGCTCGACCCGGTGATCGGGCGCGAGAAGGAAATCGAGCGGGTCATGCAGGTGCTCTCCCGCCGTACCAAGAACAACCCGGTCCTGATCGGTGAGCCCGGCGTCGGCAAGACCGCCGTGGTGGAGGGGCTGTCCCAGAAGATCATCAAGGGCGAGGTGCCCGAGACGCTCAAGGACAAGCAGCTCTACACGCTGGACCTCGGCGCCCTGGTCGCCGGTTCCCGCTACCGCGGTGACTTCGAGGAGCGCCTCAAGAAGGTGCTCAAGGAGATCCGCACGCGCGGCGACATCATCCTGTTCATCGACGAGATCCACACCCTGGTGGGTGCGGGTGCCGCCGAGGGCGCGATCGACGCGGCGAGCATCCTCAAGCCGATGCTGGCCCGTGGCGAGCTGCAGACCATCGGCGCGACCACTCTCGACGAGTACCGCAAGCACCTGGAGAAGGACGCCGCTCTCGAGCGCCGCTTCCAGCCGATCCAGGTGGGTGAGCCGTCGCTGGCCCACACCATCGAGATCCTCAAGGGGCTGCGCGACCGGTACGAGGCGCACCACCGGGTGAGCATCACCGACGCCGCCCTGGTGGCCGCCGCGACCCTGGCCGACCGGTACATCTCGGACCGCTTCCTGCCGGACAAGGCGATCGACCTGATCGACGAGGCCGGTGCCCGGATGCGGATCCGTCGGATGACCGCGCCGCCAGACCTGCGTGACTTCGACGAGCGCATCGCCCAGGTGCGCCGCGACAAGGAGTCCGCGATCGACGCGCAGGACTTCGAGCGCGCCGCCCAGCTGCGTGACAAGGAGAAGCAGCTCCTCGGTCAGAAGGCGCAGCGGGAGAAGGAGTGGAAGGCCGGTGACCTGGACGTCGTCAGCGAGGTCGACGACGAGCAGATCGCCGAGGTGCTCGGCAACTGGACCGGTATCCCGGTCTACAAGCTGACCGAGGAGGAGACCTCGCGCCTGCTGCGCATGGAGGACGAGCTGCACAAGCGCGTCATCGGCCAGGAGGACGCGGTCAAGGCGGTCTCGAAGGCGATCCGGCGTACCCGGGCCGGCCTGAAGGACCCGAAGCGTCCGTCCGGCTCGTTCATCTTCGCCGGCCCGTCCGGCGTGGGTAAGACCGAGCTCTCCAAGGCGCTGGCCGAGTTCCTGTTCGGCAGCGAGGACGCCCTCATCCAGCTGGACATGTCCGAGTTCCACGACCGCTACACGGTCTCCCGGCTGGTGGGTGCCCCTCCCGGCTACGTCGGGTACGACGAGGGTGGTCAGCTGACCGAGAAGGTGCGGCGTCGGCCGTTCTCGGTGGTCCTCTTCGACGAGATCGAGAAGGCCCACCCGGACGTGTTCAACACGCTGCTCCAGATCCTGGAGGACGGTCGGCTCACCGACGGTCAGGGTCGGATCGTGGACTTCAAGAACACGGTCATCATCCTGACCACCAACCTCGGTACCCGTGACGTCGCCAAGGCGGTGTCGCTGGGCTTCCAGGCCTCTGAGGACTCCGAGTCGAACTACGACCGGATGAAGCAGAAGGTCAACGACGAGCTCAAGCAGCACTTCCGGCCTGAGTTCCTGAACCGGATCGACGACACCATCGTCTTCCACCAGCTGCGGCAGAGCGAGATCCTCTCGATCGTGGACATCATGATCGCCCGGATCGAGACGCAGCTGCGCAACAAGGACATGGGCCTGGAGCTGACCGACAACGCCAAGAAGTACCTGGCGAAGAAGGGCTTCGACCCGGTGCTGGGCGCCCGTCCGCTGCGTCGCACGATCCAGCGCGACATCGAGGACAACCTGTCCGAGCGGATCCTCTTCAACGAGCTGACCCCGGGTCAGATCGTGGTGGTGGACTGCGAGGGCGACCCGGAGAACATCGACAAGTCCAAGCTGGTCTTCCGCGGCTCGGACCGGCCGGCCGAGGTGCCGGACGCCGTTCCGGCCGACCTCGGTGGCGCGGCCACCGCGGGGGCGGACGAGTAAGGACGACAGCACGAGGGCGGCGGCCCCGGACGGCGAGAGCCATCCGGGGGCGCCGCCTTTTGCGTGTCCGCCCCTCACCACCGGCCGCGTGATCCACTCGCTTTGCGGCGTGTCGCGGTGTCCCCGGGCGCCGGGGCACCGCAACACGCCGCAAACGGTGTCGATCACCGGCCCAGGGTGGTCCGGC
>NZ_JAEVHN010000137.1:0-12493 GCF_016803375.1 Micromonospora sp. 4G55 | reverse complement strand
CGTCGCCCTGCGCCGGTGGGGCCGCGCCGCAGCCGCCGGGTCGCTACTGCTCGCGGCGCTCGTCTCCCGGCGGCGGGACCGCCGGCGACAGGAGCGGGAGCGCACGGATCGCGCGTCGCCGCCGGAGCCGTCGGACGAGACGACGACCGGCGCCGGGCGGACCTGAGACAGCTGCGGCGGTGCATCGTCGTGGCGGATGTCCCAGGGCGGCGTTGATCAAATGGGCTTCCTCCCCGTCCGCCGTGAAACCGGAGCGGCGCGCCACGCGAGTAGACCTGCGGGCTGAAGCCCAACACCCGGCAGGTCACCGCGACGGGGATCTCGTCCACGGCCAGTGTCGGCGACGAGGATGTAGATGGTGTAGGTGATCGCCGAACCGAAGGCCAGCAGCGCCCCGAGCGGGTGGAAGTTGACCCCGCCAGCGCCGAGCAGGACCAGCAGCGTTCCGCCCGACGCGGCCACCAGCGCGGCGGACCGCCCGGCGGCTAGCCTGTCCCGGCCGAGCATTACCGCGGTCACGGTGACCAGGACCGGGTAGGTGTAGAGGATCAGGGACAACAGCGAGGCGTCCATCAGCTGCAAGGCGGAGAGGAACAGACCCGCCTGAGCCGCGTACCCGACCGCGGCCAACCTCCGACGGAGCGTAGCGCTGGACCCCGCCGACCGTGACGTCGCGTTTCGACCCGCAAGAACAGCTTTGCCGGCCGCCGAGTTGCTCGTGCCGGCACCGGTCGCCCTACCGGCTGCTGCTGTGCCCATACCGCTGGCAGTCGACAGATCAAACCGGCGGCAACCTAGCCGCCTGTCATCAACCTGTCATCAAAGGGTGCGCGTCAGGTTGATCATATTGCCGTCAGGATCGCGCACATGTGCCACCCGCTGGCCCCATGGCATGTCGTTCGGCGGGCCGAGCACCCGCCCACCGGCCGCCACCACTTCCTCCAGTAGGCCGTCGATGTCGTCGACGTCCACACTGAGAAGGATCCGCGGCGGCGTGGACAGATCGGTCTCCGGCTGCTCGACCAGCCCGAGCTGCGAGTCGCCCAGCTTGAGGCCCACGAAGAACGGCTGGCCGTCATCCGGGAAACGCCGGATCTCCACGGCACCCAGCAGGCGCTCGTAGAAGGCCTGCAGGCGGGCAAGGTCTGGCGTACTGATGATGGGTTGAACGGTCGTCATCGCTGCTCCTGCTGATCGTAGTGGCTTCCACCCATCAGGGCATACGTGCCATCGCCGCGAAACTCATCGAGGTGTCGGATGCCGACTCCGGTTCGGCGACGGCCGGCAGCCGGCCGACGCGAACCTGGCCGCACCGCTTCGGACGCTTCCGCTTGTGAAGGCATCCGCGCCCGCCCTCTGTAGGCGCCAGTCAGATCGTTATCAGGACCTGCGTGACACCCGCCAGGTGCCCACGCATTTGCCACGCATCGGCCCCTGGGTCGCGTGACTCGTTCGCAGGCGGCATTGGGCGGTGGTGCGGATTGCTGGGTACGACGACGATCCGCTGGTTGACGGTGCACCGTTCTTGACTGAGCCGCTGTTCTGGCCGGCCTACGTGGCTCCCACCACCGTGGGTCTCCTCGACGACAAGATGATCCACGCCGCGTTCGAGGCGGCCCGGTACGACGTGATTGATTGCGACCGCGCCTGTCGGACCCGAGCTGATGTCCTTACCTGGCTGCAAGCTGCAATTCGTCCTGCCGATCATTTCGCGGGCACCGGAGCTTCGGGCATGGGGCGAGGCGGCGCGTCACCCCGACGTCGGAGCACCGCCGTCAACTGGGAAGCCGCGTGTTCCAGCCACAGCGTCGCAAGCACCTGGTGACCGCGATGACTCGGGTGTACGCCGTCGGGCGTGAGGCCGGCTGCGTCGCCGAGGGCGTTGAGGGCCGTGTCCGCCGGCACGAGCGCGGCGCCGTACTCCCGCGCGAGGCTCCGTACGACCGCGATCTTTGGTTCGAGGTCGTCGCGCCAGGGGACCTGCTCCGCCCGCACCGGAAGTAGGAAGGGCTCGATGAGCACGAGTCCGACGCGGTCGGCGGCGAGCGGCTCGAGCAGCGCGCGATAGTTCGCCTCGAAGTCCGCCGCTGGGGTGGGGTCGTCGCTGTCGTAGCGTCGCCAGGTGTCGTTGACGCCGACGAGTACGCTCACGATCGTCGGCCGCGCCGCGAGCACATCCCGGTCCCACCTTTCGCGGAGATCGCGGCTCCGATCGCCGCTGATGCCGCGGTTGAGCCAGTGCGCCTCGCTGCTGAGGGTCGCGGCGATCCGGCGGACGTATCCGTCTCCGAGCCCGGCTGGGTCTTCACGCCGTCCGCAGTCGGTGACGCTGTCGCCGGCGAAGAGGATGGTCGGCTTGTTCATGGGATCCTTTCGATGTCGATGAGCATCGCCTGCTGCGGGTTGAGCGTCGGCATGGGAACGCCGGCGCCCGTGAGCACGGCGCCGGAGAGTTCGATCGGGTGTTCGGCGGCGCGGGCCACCCACTCGGGGTCTCGCCCCTGGTGCCGGCTCGCCGCGCCGAGTTCCTCTCGGATGGCGACCCGGTAGCGGGCGGTTTGGTCGAGTCCGGGGAAGCGGACCCGGCCGGATTGACCGGCCGCGGAGGTCTGGAACCGCACCCAGGTGAACAAGGCCCTCGAGCCGTCGCGGGCGACGGTGCCGTAGAGCGCGGTCGCGTCGTCAGCGAGGTCGGCGTTGACCACCCGTCCCGTGTGCAGGAGCGGCCGGATCTCTCGGTACAGCCGCGACCACGCGGCGATGGTCGCGAGTTCGCTGTCGCTCGCGGCGGTGAGGTCCTGTTCGATGCCCGGGTGCGCGGTGAGTGACGCGATGAGCCGGAACGACAGGTCGGTGGTGCGGGAGGTGGTGTGGGCCCGGGCCGAGCCGAGGTGCGAGCCGATCAGTTCCGGCGGCACGAGTGCCCGCGTCCACCGTTCGATCTGCACGCGTTCCACCGGGTCGTTGCAGTCCGAGGCCCACACCCGGTCGGTGCGGTCGAGGATGCCGAGGTCGACCCGCCCGCCGCCGCCGGAGCAGGTCTCGATCTCCAGGCCCGGATGCCGTTCGCGCAGGTCGTCGAGGAGCCGGTAGAGCGCGAGCGTCTGCCGGCGGGCGCTCGGCCGGTCGCCGTTCGCCGCACGGCTGACCGCCTCGAGCAGGTCGCGGTTGTGGTCCCACTTGAGGTAGTCGATCGAGTGCTCACGGACGAGAGTGTCCATGCGGGTCAGGAGGTATTCGTACGCGTCGGGGCGGGCGATGTCGAGCACGTGCTGCTGTCTGGAGCTCGGCCCGAGACCGGCGCTCGGCCCGAGGATCCAGTTCGGATGCCGTTCGGCGAGTTCCGAGTCGAGGTTGACCATCTCGGGCTCGAACCAGAGCCCGAACTGCATGCCGTGAGCGCGTACGACCTCGACGAACGGGCCGAGGCCGTCCGGCCACACGTCGCGGTCGACGAACCAGTCGCCGAGGCCGGCGTCGGCCTGGCGGCGGCGGTGGAACCAGCCGTCGTCGAGCACGATCCGCTCGACGCCCACCTCCGCGGCGCGTTTCACGAGCTGGGTGAGCCGGTCGAGATCGTGGTCGAAGTAGACGGCCTCCCAGGTGTTCAGCACCAGCGGCCGGGGCGTCGAGGGGTGGTTCGGCCGGCTGCGCAGTCGGCGGTGCAGGCGATCCGCGAGGCCGTCGGTGCCGGCATCGGACCAGATGAACAGCACCGTCGGGGCCTCGTAGCGGTCGCCGTCGGCGAGCAGGACCTCACCCGAGCGCAGGGACTCACCCGCGCCGATGACGGCGGAGAACGCACCGGCTCCCTCGGGGAGGCGTTCGGCGAGATAGCGCTGCTCGCCGCTCCACGCCAGGTGCATCGCCCAGACCTCGCCGTGGCCGAAGCCGAACGACGGCGTGCCGGCGACGAGGAGATAGGGCGAGTCGTGCCCGGGCTTGCCGCGACGGGTGGCGCGTGCGTGCGTACCGAACCCGAACGGCGTGCGCTGCGGGGCGCGCTCACGGCACCACTTCCCGGTGAAGTCGAGCAGCTCGGTGGCCCGTTCGGGCACGGGCATGAGGGCGAGGAGGCCGTCGAGCGTGTACGGGGCGCCGCCGGTCGACGGGTTGAGAGCGGCGTCGCGTTCGATGCTCATCCGCACGGCGAGCACGCCGAAGCGGTCCAGCTCGTAGACGAGCGAGGACCGCAAGGCCGTCACCCGGTCGACGAATCCGAACTCGATCCTGCCGCCGACTCCGTCGTCGGGGACGTCGATGCGATGCGATTCGAGCACGGGCCGCGGGGTGGTCGCGTACCCCGCCGCGTTCCCCGACTGCGCGGTCGTGCCCGACCAGCCGTCGTACTCGCTCGGCCACACGGACAGGACCCGGGGTTCGTCGGGTGAGTTGTTGAGGACGGCGGGTTCCGCGGTGCGCCGGAGGTCTTCCCCGTGGACCTCCGTCGGGTCTCCGAGATCCGCCCCCCAGTGCAGGACTCGAGGGGTGGGATGGCGCACCTCGACGATGAGAGCGGTGCCTCCGGCACGGAGGGCGAGTACGGCTTCGGCGCCGGAAAGCATGGGTCACGGCCTCCGTGGACGGTTACAACAGAGTTACTTGACGCCGTAAATTAATCATGTTTAGTCTGGCCCGGCAAGCGCAGGACGAGATCGGGCACCTCGCCGCCGAGCCGGCACGACAGGTCGAACATGCGGGAGCAGGAAGACCAATGGCGCTCTTGGAATCAACGGCTCGCGACACGCGGCCACCGCAACAGGCGGCGCGGCGCCGTAGGGCGCTCCGCCGCCCGATCAACGCGAACTCCCCGGCCCACCGAGGCGACGCCCGGCTCGCGTGGGTCCTGATCGCACCCTCGTTCATCGGCTTCGCCGTCTTCGCGGTCTACCCGACGCTGCGCGGCCTCTACCTGAGCTTCACCGACTTCCAGGTCCTCACCCCGCCCACCTGGGTCGGCCTGGACAACTACGTGAAGCTCGCGGACGACGAGGTCTTCTGGTCCTCGCTCGGCGTCACCGTCTACTTCGTCCTGCTCTCGGTGACCCTCAGCATGGCCGTGTCGGTCGTCACCGCGGCGGTGCTGCACCGCCTCACGTCCTCGACCGTCGTCCGCGGCCTCATCATCCTGCCCTTCCTCATCTCCGCGGTCGTCGCCGCGACCGTGTGGTCGTGGCTGCTCGACACCCAGCTCGGCATCGTCAACATCCTCATCGAGGCGCTCGGCGGCGACGGCGTGCAGTTCCTGAGCTCCCGCGGCTGGGCGATCCCGTCGATCGCGCTCATCAACGTGTGGAAGCAGATGGGCTACACCTCGATCATCATCTTCGCGGGCCTGCAGACCATCCCGGCCACTGTCTACGAGGCCGGACGCATCGACGGGGCGAGCGAGCTGCAGATGTTCCGCCGACTCACGCTGCCCCTGCTGCGCCCGATCCTCGCCCTCGTGCTCGTGCTCAACGTCATCGGGGCGTTCCAGGTCTTCGACATCGTCCAGGTCACCACGAAGGGCGGCCCGGCCAACGCCTCGAACGTGCTGCAGATGTACATCTACAGCAAGGCGTTCGGCCAGTTCGACTTCGGCTACGCCTCCGCGATGTCGTTCGCCCTCTTCGCGATCCTCATCGTCATCACCTTCCTGCAGATGCGCCTGCTGCGCGCGAGCGAATCGGACACCAGCGAATGAGCACCCCCGCCACCCGCCGACGCCGCTTCACCACCGGTCGCGCCCTCGCCTGGGCGTACCTCATCGGCATCCTCTTCGTGACGATCTTCCCGTTCTACTGGATCCTGCGCACCGCGCTCTCCGACAACTACGCGCTCATGGCCAACCCGGCCTCGATCCTGCCCGTCGGCTTCACCTGGGGACCCTTCAAGCGGGTGCTCGGGCTCGCGACGACCGAGGAGTCCATCGCCGAGGGCGGCTCGGGCGCATCGGTCGAGATCGGCCACTTCCTCGTCAACTCCCTCATCTACGCCACGGTCTCGACGGCGCTCATCGTGTTCTTCTCCACGATCGCCGCGTACGCCTTCGCGCGCCTGCAATGGCGGGGCCGCGACTTCATGTTCAGCCTCTTCCTCACCGCACTCATGGTTCCCGGCATCCTCACCCTGCTGCCGAACTTCGTGCTTGTGAAGGAGCTCGGCCTGCTCAACACCTTCGCCGGGATGATCCTGCCCGGGGCGCTCTTCTCGGCCTTCAACATCTTCTTCCTCCGGCAGTTCATGCTCGGCCTGTCGACCGAGACCGAGGAGGCGGCCCTGCTCGACGGCGCCGGCCGCATCAGGATCCTCTTCGGCATCACCCTCCCGATGACGAGCGGGCCCATGATCACGCTGTCGATCCTCGGGTTCATCGGGATGTGGAACGACTACTTCTGGCCGCTGCTCGTGACGAGTGACGAGTCCGTGCAACCGCTCACCCTCGCGCTGGCCGTGTTCAAGCAGTCGTCGCCGCAGGCCCAACCCGACTGGGCGGGACTGATGGCGGCGACCCTCGTCGCGGCCCTGCCGATGCTCGGGCTGTTCATGGTCTTCGGCAGGCGCATCGTCAACTCCATCGGCTTCTCGGGGATCAAGTGACGGCCGAGACGCTCCGCCTCGCCTGGCGGCAACCCGCGCGCGACTGGGCCGAGGCCACGCCGCTGGGCAACGGCCGCATCGGCGCCATGGTCTTCGGCGGCGCTCAGGCCCGCATCCAGGTCAACGACGCGACCATCTGGTCGGGTCGCCCCGACGGGCCGGCCGACGCGCTCGCCGACCTCGTCGCGCGCGGAGCCGGACCCGAACGCCTCGCCGAGATCCGGTCGGCGATCGACGCCGGGGACCTCCGACGCGCCGAAGCGCTCCTGATGGGTTTCGAGGGCCCGTACTCCCAGGAGTTCCTGCCCTTCGTCGACCTGGAACTCGAGACGCGCGGCGCGGCCGTCGCGGAAGGCCGGCCCGCCCGCGTCCTCGACCTCGACGAGGCGTACGTGACCGAACCGCTCGTGATCGACGGCGCCGTCGCCACGCGGCGCACCTTCGTCTCCGCGCCCGCCGGCTGTCTCTTCGTCGAGTACCTCGCCGACCGGCCGGTGCTCGACGTCGACCTGCGCCTGTCGACGCGCCTGCGCGAGGCGGGCCGCGACACCGCCGCGACCGGCATCACCCTCGACGTGGTCGCGCCGATCGACGGTGCCCCCCTGCACGAGCCCGCAGTGCAGCCGGCGCACCGCTACCTGTCCCCGGAAGCCGACGGCTTCGACCACTTCGCGGCCGCGGCGCTCGCGCTGCGAAGCGACGGAACCGTGGGTTCCGCCGGCGACACCCTGCGGATCCGCGGGGCGAGCCGGCTGCTGATCGCACTGTCGACGTCGAGCAGGGCCGGACTGTGGTGGGCCGACCCTGACGGCACCGGCTGGCGGAGCTCCTCCCGTGAGGAGATTCGGGAGCGCGCCCGCTCGAACGTCACGGCCGCCCTGCGGCAGACGGCGCACGAGCGGTTCGCCGAGCATCTCGCCGACGTGCGCGAGCATGCCTCGGGGGCGCGCTTCGCGATCGGCGGCCGGCGCGTCGGCACCTGGGACGTCGAGTGCGACATCCTGCACGGTGACGACGAAGGCCTCCGGGCGACCGTGCTTGCCGAGTACGGCCGCTACCTGCTCGCCGCGTCGTCACGCTCGGGCAGCCCCGCCGCGAACCTGCAGGGGATCTGGAACGACGAGCTCAGACCGCCGTGGTCGTCCAACTACACGATCAACATCAACACCCAGATGAACTACTGGGCGGCACCGATCGTCGGACTCGACGATTCGACCGAACCGCTGACCGCACTCGTACGGCGCATTGCGCGCACCGGCTCCGACGTCGCGGCCCGCCTGTACGGCGCCCGTGGCTGGGTCGCCCACCACAACAGCGACCTCTGGGGCTGGAGCCTGCCGGTCGGCATGGGTCACGGCGCCCCGAGCTGGGCGATCTGGATGATGGGCGGCGTCTGGCTCACCCACAACCTCTGGGACCGCTACGAGTTCGCCGGCGACCCCGAGCTGCTCGAGCACGCCGTGTGGCGCTCATGCGCGGGGCGGCGCTGTTCTGCCTCGACTGGCTCGTCGACGACCCCGCGACCGGCCAGCTGCGCACCATCCCCTCGACCTCGCCCGAGAACCTGTTCGTCGGCCCCGACGGACGGCCCGAAGCGCTCAGCGTCTCGACGACGATGGACATCGCCCTCATCCGAGCGCTGTTCGAGCGCGCCCGCTCCGCCATCGCCGTACTTGGCCTCGACGACCCGCTCGACCGCGACCTCGCCGCCGCCCTCGAACGTCTCCCCGAGCTCGAGGTCGGCCCCGACGGCCGGCTGCGCGAATGGTCGACGGATGTCGCGGACGAGGCCCCGCACCACCGGCACCTGTCTCCGATGGTCGCGCTCTACCCGCTCGATCTCATCGACCCCGTCCGCACGCCTGAACTCGCCGAGGCGGCGCGCCGCTTCCTCGACGCCCGCGGACCCGGGGCGATGGGCTGGTCGTGGGCGTGGAAGATCGCGCTCCGAGCCCGGCTCGCGACGCCGCCGAAGCCCGAGCGCTACTGCTCGAGGCGAGCACCCCGTTCGACCGCGACCACCGCCGGCTCGCCCCCGTCGACGGATCCGAGTGGGGCGGGCTCCTGCCGAACCTGTTCAGCACGCACCCGCCCTTCCAGATCGACGGCAACTACGGGTTCACGGCGGCGATCGCCGAGCTGCTCGTGCAGAGCCACCACGGCCGCATCCGGCTGCTGCCCGCACTGCCCGCGCAATGGCCGAGCGGCCGGGTAGCCGGGTTGCGGGTACGCGGCGGACTCGAGGTCGACCTCGCCTGGGCCGACGGCGCGGTCGACAGCGCCGTGATCCGCGATGTTCGCGGCGCCCCCCACCGGGTCGTCGTCGAGCACGGCGACCGGCTGGCCGAACTCGACGTCCCGGCACACAGCGAGGTCTCGCTACGGCCGGCCGACCATCCCGCGCCGACCTGACACCCCGGCCGGCGGCAGCATCGCAGCCGCCGGCCTCCGCCGCCAGGCGCACGAACGCGCCGGCGCCGCAGACCCACCACACCCACACCCACCCAACCGGGCGTCAGTGACGGCGCCCCGCCACCCATAGTGAGGAACTCGTGAAACCGAAGCGGATCGCGGCGGTGCTGGCGCTCGTCGCCTTGACCGTCACACTCACCGCCTGCTCGAAGGGCGAAGACTCCGGCAGCAGCAGCGGCGGCACGGTCAACTGGTGGACCTGGGACGAGCGCCAGGCCGCCTCATACCAGAAGTGCCTGCCGGGCTTCCAGCAGGCCAACCCCGGCATCACCGTCAAGATCTCCCAGTACGGCGTGGAGGACTACTTCACAAAGCTCACCGCCGGCTTCGTCTCGGGCGCGGCGCCCGACGCGTTCCAGAACAGCGTCCCCCTGCTGGGCGCCTACGCCGGGCAGAAGCAGATTCTGGCCCTCGACGACCAGATCAAGAAGACCGGGTACGACCTGTCGGTCTTCGACATCGGCGTCGACTCGTGGAAGTACACCGACGGCAAGCAGTACGGCATCCCGCTGGACTGGGCGGCCGCCGCGATCTACTTCAACAAGGACAAGGTCGCCGCGGCGGGCCTCACCGACGCCGACATCACGGGCATGACGTGGAACCCCGACGACGGCGGCACCTTCGACGACGTCGTCGCGCGCCTCACCGTCGACAAGAACGGCGTCCGCGGCGACCAGCCCGGATTCGACAAGACCAAGGTGGCCACCTACGGCATCGGCAGCCTCGCCGCCGCCGACTTCAACGGGCAGACCTCGTGGAACCCGTTCGTGTCGACCCTCGGCTGGCGGCTCGGTGACAAGCCGGCCTGGCCGACCCGGTTGCCGTACGACAACCCCGACTTCGTCAAGACCCTGGAGTACGTGCGTGGTCTCGGCGAGCGCGGCCTGATGCCCAAGTTCGGGCAGCTGACGGTCGCGGGCAGCCAGCAGATCGGCTCGGGGTCGGTCGCGATGGTGCAGGGCGGCACGTGGGACGCCACCTCGATCACGAAGATCCCGGGCGCCAAGGTGGGCGTCGCGCCGACGGTCAAGGGCCCCAAGGGCCGCTCGATGATCAGCAACTCGAACGCCAACAACATCTACGCCGGCACGAAGAACCTCGACGCGACCTGGAAGTGGGTCACGTACATGGGCTCGGAGGCCTGCCAGTCGGCCGCCGGCGCGGACGCCACGTTCCTGCCGTCGATCGCCAAGTCGCTCCAGGTCGCGGTCGACGCCCAGAAGGCGCAGGGGCTCGACCTGTCGGGCTTTGTCGCCGCACTCAACAACGGCGAGCTGTACCCGGCGCCGCCGACGGCCAACGGCCAGGAGCTCTCCGACACGATCCAGCCGATGTTCGAGGCGTACTTCAGCGGCGAACGTGACAAGGATGTGTTCCCCGAGATGGCCACGAAGACCGAGAAGATCCTCGCCGAGTAACAGCGATGCCGGGGCGGAGTCGGCGCATGCCGGCTCCGCCCCGCTCGCTGACTACGATGGTGCCCGGACGACGCGCTACCACGCCCTGACCGGCGTCCGACCAAGAGGAATCCCGGAATGAACGACGCAGTCGCCGCGGTCTCGCTGCTCCGAGGGGCGTCCGCGGCGGCGGCCGACGTCTTCAGGAGCATCCTCACGCGGGGCCCGATCAGCCGCATCGACATCGCCCGGCTCACCGGACTCTCGCAGGCGGCGGTCACCAAGGCGGTCGCACCACTCATCGGGGTCGGCCTCGTCTCCAACCAGCTCGAGTCGCAGCGCGACGGGCAGCCGGGGCGGCCGGCGAACCCCCTCATGGTCGTTGCCGACTCACTGGTCTTCATCGGCATCAAGGTCAATGCCGACGAGATCGTCGGCGTCGCGACCGATCTGACGACGAGCGTCCTCGCCAGCGACCGGCGGCCACTGCACTCCACGGAGCTCGACGCCGTCGTCGATGCCATCGAGGCGAGCGCGACCACCCTCGTGGACACGCTCGGCGGGCGAGCCGAACGCATCTGCGCCGTCGGGGTCACCGTCTCCGGCGACGTCGACGCGCACAGCGGCGTCGTCCGCGAGTCCGCGATCATGGGCTGGACCGAGGTGCCCCTCGCGAAGATCCTGACCGGCCGCCTCGACCGCGACGTCCTGGTCGAGAACGACGTCCGAGCCCTCACGATCGGCGAGCACTGGTTCGGCGTGGGCGTCGGCACCGCCTCGTTCGCGATCGTCACGATCGGTCGGGGCATCGGCAGCGGTCTGCACGTCAACGGCGAGGTCGTCGAAGGCGCCTACGGCGTCGCGGGCGAGATTGGACACCTTCCGCTGACCTCACCTGACCGGATCTGCCCCTGCGGCCGCCGCGGCTGCGTCGAGGCGGTCGCCGGCACCCCCGCCATCGTCGCCGAGGCTTCGCGCGGCCACGGCAGGGAACTGTCGATCGACGAGGTCCTCGACCTGGCGCACCGCGGCGACCCCGTCGCCGTACGGACGTTCGAGCAGGCGGCGACCGTGATCGGCACCGCGATCGCGACACTGGTCAACCTCGCCGGGCCCGAACTCGTCATCATCGGTGGCGAGGCGGTGAGCGACTTCGACCTCTTCGAGGCGCACCTGCGGGCCGCCTTCGCCGAGCACGCCTTCGGCGCGGCGGGCCGCTGCCGGATCGTCACCGCCCGCACACCTTCGAGGACTGGGCACGCGGCGCCGCGGCCTCGGCCATTCGGCGGCTGGTGGAGAACCGGATCTGAAGCGTGACCGGGTCCCGTTCGGTCCGGCGCCGCCGTCGTCGTCAGCGGCCGGTTGCGGTGACGGCGGCGTCGGGGACCAGGACGACATCCAGTCGGCGGGGCCCGTGCACCCCCTCCACCCGGTTCAGCTCGATGTCGCTGGTCGCCGACGGGCCGGAGATCCAGGTCTGCGGTGCGCGTGGGTCGAGCCGGGCGACGGCCTCGGGCAGCAGGCCCACGATCTGGCCGGTTCGCACCACACAGATGTGCCGGTCGGGGACGAGCGTCAGCACGCGGCGCCCCTGGGTGGGACCGGCGTCCAGCACGATGGTGCCGGTGTCGGCCACCGCCACCGCGCAGCCGGTCAGCACGGCGTCCATGCCGTCGAGCTCGGCCGGCGACAGCGGGGGTGTGTCCCGGCGGACCCGCCCGGCGAAGCCGGTCAGCCAGTGCCCGGGGATGTCGTCGGGCACCGCGAGCCGGTCGAGGCCGGCCAGCAGACGCGCAAGGGCATCGAGACCGTGGTGGACCACCGCGCGGTAGTCCACCAGCCGGTCGACGAACAGCTCGATCAGCTCGACGGACTCGGCGACGCGGCGATAGTGGCGCGGCACGTCGACCGGCGCCGGCGCGTCGACCAGCGCCGCCCGCAGGCGGGCGAGGATGTCGTCTCGGGCGTTCACTGCTTGTCCCACCATTCCCGGAAGGTCTGCGGCGCCGGGCAGCGGTGCGTCGCGCGACCGCGTCCACGCC
>NZ_JAEVHN010000136.1:0-12512 GCF_016803375.1 Micromonospora sp. 4G55 | reverse complement strand
CCGCCGGGTGGTCGCGCAGACCCACGGCCACGAGGTCGGCTGGGCGGCGCTCCCCGCCGCCCGGGCCGCGCTGCGCCGGATCGGCCGCGGCACCGACGTGGTCACCTACCTCGGCGACTACACCCGGGTACGGCTCGAACGGGCGCTGCACGGGGTGACCGACCTGCACCGGCTGGCGCCCGGCGTCGACGTGGACACCTACCACCGACCGTCGACGGCGAGCCGGTCCGCGTCCGGCTGGGCCTGGCCGACGGCCGGTGGTGGTGTGCGTGTCCCGGCTGGTGCCTCGCAAGGGGCAGGACGATGCTGATCCGGGCCATGCCGGAGATCCGCCGCCGGGTGCCGGACGCGGCGCTGCTGGTGGTCGGCGGCGGGCCGTACCGGGCGGCGCTGGAGAAGCTGGCCCGGCACACCGGCGTGGAGCGCGACGTGGTCTTCACCGGCTCGGTGCCCGCCGCCGAGCTGCCCGCGCACTACGCCGCCGGTGACGTCTACGCGATGCCCTGCCGCACCCGCAACCGCGGCCTGGATGTCGAAGGGCTCGGCATCGTCTACCTGGAGGCCTCCGCGACCGGCCTGCCGGTGGTCGCCGGCGACTCCGGCGGCGCGCCGGACGCGGTCCGCGAGGGGGAGACCGGGTACGTGGTGCGCGGCCGGGACGTGGCCCAGCTCGCCGATCGGGTGGCCACCCTGCTCGCCGACCGGGACCTGGCTCGGCAGCTCGGGGCGGCCGGCCGGGCCTGGGTGGAGCGGGAGTGGCGCTGGGAGACCCAGGCGCAGCGGATGGCCGCCCTGCTCGCCGGCTGACAACCGGCGCCATCGACGCCGGGTTGTGCTGGCTCCCGTCGTGCCGGCTACGGTCGCGCCCGATCTGGTCGTGCGTGCTCCGGTTACGCCGGTCCGAGGCATGACACCGCCGCGAGCGTGATACCTCAGAGGCATCAATATGACTCTGAGGTATCACGCTCGATCCGGTGATGCCGGCCGGAAAGACGCGCGCGTGGCGGCTCGGGGAGCGGTTGGGGCTCTCCCGCGCGGGTCACTCGGGGCGTTGCGGTGCCGGAGTCCCCGGCGGCCCGAAGCGGGCCAGCCCGTCCCGGGCCGTCCGCGTGCAGGGTTGCGGGGGCGGTGCGGTGCCGGGGCGGCGGGCAGGCCACACACGGCCGTCGCGGTGCCGGAGTCCGGACGCAAACGAACGGGCGGACCGGGCGGTGAAGCCCGGCCCGCCCGGTCCGGCGGAGGTGCAATGTCGGTCAGGCCCCGGCGGGGACCCGCTCGGCCGGGGCGGCCGGGGCGGTCGCGGCGGTCCGCTGGGACAGCTTCCCCGGCCACCAGGTGCGGGCGCCCAGGTCGAGTGCCAGCGCCGGGATGAGCAGGCTGCGGACCAGTAGCGTGTCGAGCAGGATGCCGACGGCCACGATCACCCCGGTCTGCATCGACGGCACCAGCGGCAGCACGCCCAGCGCGCCGAACGTGGCCGCGAGCACGACCCCCGCGCTGGTGATGACGCCGCCGGTGACGGTCAGCGCCCGCAGGACGCCCGGCCGGTGGCCCAGCTGCGCCGCCTCCTCCCGGGCCCGTGTCATCAGGAAGATCGTGTAGTCGACGCCGAGGGCGACGAGGAACAGGAACGCCTGCAGCGGGATGCCGACGAAGAGCTTGGTGTAGCCCAGCGCGTCCAGGACGAAGCCGGCGGCCCCCATCGCGGCGGCGTACGACAGCACCACGCTGACCATCAGCAGCAGCGGCGCGACCAGCGCCCGCAGCAGGAGCACCAGGATGACGAGGACGACGGCGAGGATCAGCGGGATGACCACCCGGTTGTCGCGGCCGACGATGCGCTCCTCGTCCACCAGCACCGCAGTCCTGCCGCCGACCAGCGCCTGGGCGCCGGGCACCTCGTGCACCGCCGTGCGGAGCCGCTGCACGGTCGCCATGGCGGCGTCGCTGTCCGGCGTGTCGGCCAGCACCGCGGGGACCCGTACCCAGGCGCCGTCCGGCGAGCGCTCCGGCTCGTCGACCCGGGCGACGCCGGGCACCGCCCGGGCGGCGGCGATCACCTGGTCGGCCGCACCGGCGGTGGCCAGGATCTCCGCCGGCGACGCGGAACCGCTCGGGTAGTGCGCGGCGATCAGCCGCTGGCCGGTCACCGAGCCGACCTCGGAGGTGAAGGACTCCTCGTTGGGCAGGCCGATGCTGAGGTTGCCGATGCCGAAGGTCAGCGCGACGAGCGCCGCCGCGGTGCCGATCCAGACCGCGCGGGGACGACCCCCGACCAGCCCCGCGATCCGGCGCCAGATCCCGTGGTCGGCGGTGACGTCGGCGCTGACGGCGGTCGGCGTGTAGCGCGGCACGAACGGCCAGAAAAGCCACCGGCCGCACAGGACGAGCACCGCCGGCAGCAGGGTGGTCATCGCGAGCAGGGCGGCGCCGATGCCGACCGCGCCGACCGGACCCAGGCCACGGGTGGACGGCAGGTCGGCGGCGAGCAGGCAGAGCAGTCCGATCGCGACGGTCGCCGCCGAGGCGCAGATCGCGCCGAACGACCGGCGCAGCGCCACCCGCATCGCCTCGTGCCGGTCGGCGTGCCGGCGCAGCTCCTCGCGGTACCGGGCGATCAGCAGCAGGGCGTAGTCCACGCCGACGCCGAAGACGAGCACCGTCAGGATGGTCTGGCTCTGGAAGTCGACGGTCACCCCGCCGTACTTCGCCATCAGGTACACGATGCCGCCGGCGAACTGGTTGGCGATGCCGACGGTGATCAGCGGGATCAGCCAGAGCACCGGGCTGCGGTAGGTGACCAGCAGCAGCACCGCGACAGTGGCCGCGGTCGCCAGCAGCAGGGTGGTGTCCATCCCGCCGAAGGCGTCGAGGACGTCGCTCTCGGCCGCCGCGTCGCCGGTCAGCGCGGTGCGCAGCCCGGCTGGCTGGTCGAGGGCGAGGCGCTCCTTGACGTCGGTCACCGCCTCCGGGCGCTGGGTGTCGTCACCGGCTACCGGGAAGGACACCAGCAGCGCCTTCCCGTCCTCGCTGGGCACCGGAGGCGACACCGCGCCGCCGTCGGCGTACCGGACGAAGATGGCGCGGTCGGCGTCGGCCTTGGCGCGGTCGGCGTCGGTGAGGCCGCTGTCGCGGACGTAGACGGCGATCGCCACGGGCTTCTTCGAGTCGGGGAAGGCCGCCTCGGCCCGCTCCACGGCCCGGCTGCTCTCCACGCTGGCGGGCAGCAGGCCGAGCGTGTCGTTGTTCTGCACCTCGCTCAGCTTGATGGAGAGCGGGCCGGCCACCGCGACGAGGACCAGCCAGAAGACGATCAGGGCGTACTTGCTGCGTCGGCCGGACGGCAGACCGGCCAGTCTTTGCCGGGACATGTCGGGTTCCTCCGAGGATCGGGTTCGCTTCCTGCCTTCGATCCTTCTGGCCGGCGGGCCTGCGGACAGGAGTGTCACGTCCCCGACGCCGGTGGTCCTAGCACCACCGAACCCGGGGCGGTCGTGCCCGAGAATGGAACCCGTGGACAGCCCCGTACGAGAGTTCGCCCGCCAGACGGTCCGGCCCGGCGCGACCGCCGCCCTCCAGGGCCTGGCCGTCACCGTGCTCTCCCTGACCACCAATGTCGCGCTGTTCGTGCTGTCGCTGGTGTCGCTGCTGCTCATTCCCGCCTTCGGCATCGGCTTCGCGCTGTTCCCGATGGTGACGGCGTTGGTGCGGCTGTCGACCGGGTTGCAGCGCCGGCTGGCCCGGTGGGGCGGCGTACCCATCGCGACGCCGTACCGGCCGCTGCCGGAGGGGGCGCAGTTCGGCACCTGGCGCCGCTTCCGGTGGGTGGTGGGTGACCCGGCCACCTGGCGGGACTTCGCCTGGCTGGTCCCCGGCGCGATCACCGGCGGGGCGTGCCTGCTCGGGTTCGTCCTGCCGCTGTACGGGCTGGAGGGCTCGCTCGGGGTGCCGCTGCTGCTCTACCTCTTCGCCGACTCCTACGGGTACGGCCTGTTCTGGCCGATGACCAACCTGGCCGAGGCGCTGGCCGCGCTGCCGCAGGGTTGGCTGCTGCTGCTCGGCGGCCTGGCCGTCGCCCCCTGGCTGGTCTGGCTGCACCTGCGCTTCGCCCGGCTCTTCCTGGCCCCCACCCGGGCGGCGGAGCTGGCGCTGCGGGTCCGCCAGCTCACCGTCACCCGGGCCGACACCGTCGACGCCCAGGCGGCCGAGCTGCGCCGCATCGAGCGGGACCTGCACGACGGCGCGCAGGCCCGGCTGGTCGCGCTGAGCATGAGCATCGGCCTGGCCGAGCAACTGCTGGAGCAGGACCCGACCGCCGCCGGGAAGCTGCTGGCCGAGGCGCGGGAGACCAGCGGTCAGGCCCTGGTCGAGCTGCGCGGCCTGGTGCGCGGCATCCACCCGCCGGTGCTCGCCGAGCGCGGCCTGGACGGCGCGGTCCGGGCGCTCGCGCTGGCCGTGCCGCTGCCGGTGGCGGTCGAGGTGGACCTGCCGGGCCGCCCGGAGGCGCCGGTGGAGTCCGCGGCGTACTTCGCGGTGGCCGAGGGGCTGGCGAACGTCACCAAGCACAGCGGCGCCACGCACGCCTGGATCCACCTGAGCTACGGCGACGGTCGACTGACCATGGTGGTGGGTGACGACGGCCGGGGCGGCGCCGACCCGGCGGCGGGCAGCGGACTGGCCGGGATCGGACGACGGCTCGCGGCCTTTGATGGAACGATGGTGGTGACCAGCCCGCCCGGCGGGCCCACAGTCGTGACCATGGAGCTGCCTTGCGAGTTGTCATCGCCGAAGACCTCGCCCTCCTCCGGGACGGGCTGACCCGCATCCTCGAGGCGTTCGGCTTCGAGGTGGTCGCGGCCGTCGACAACGGACCGTCGGTGCTGTCGGCCCTGGTCACCCACCGCCCGGACGTGGCGGTGCTCGACGTGCGCCTCCCACCGACCTTCACCGACGAGGGGTTGCAGGCGGCCATCGAAGCCCGCGCCGAGATCCCCGGCCTGCCGATCCTGGTGCTCTCCCAGCACGTCGAGCAGCTCTACGCCCGGGAGCTGCTCTCCGACCGCGCCGGTGGCGTCGGCTACCTGCTCAAGGACCGGGTCTCCAACGTGGCCCAGTTCGTCGACGCGGTACGCCGGGTGGCTGGCGGCGGCACGGTGATGGACCCGGAGGTGGTCTCCCAGCTGCTGGCCAGCCGGTCCGGGGCCGAGCCGTTGCAGGAGCTGACCGCCCGTGAGCGCGAGGTGCTGGGCCTGATGGCCGAGGGGCGGTCCAACGCGGCGATCGCCGCGCGGCTCTTCGTCACCGAGAAGGCGGTCAGCAAGCACATCAACAACATCTTCAGCAAGCTGCGGATGCCGCCGTCGGACGACGACAACCGGCGGGTGCTGGCGGTGCTGACGTACCTCAACGGGGACGACAGCCAGCTGCCGGTGCCGGGCCGGGCGCCGCGGCGTACCGCCGCCGGGCCGTCGCTACCCGGCTGAGGCGACCGGCTCGGCGCCGGCCACGGTGGACAGCGCGGGGGAGCGGCCGAGGCAGCCCTCGGCCGGCCCCGGCCGCCCGAAGTACCAGCCCTGGCCGGCGTCGCAGCCGATCGCCCGCAGCCGTTCGGCCTGTCCGGCCGTCTCCACCCCCTCGGCGGTGACGGTCAGGTCCAGCGCGTGGGCCAGCGACACCAGCGAGGCGAGGATCCGCTCGTCGGTGCGGCTGGCCGGGTCGACCGCCGGCGCGCGCAGCCCGGTGACGAACTCCCCGGCCACCTTCAGCTCGGTCACCGGCAGGTCCCGCAGGTACGCCAGGTTGCAGTAGCCGGTGCCGAAGTCGTCGATTGCGATCCGTACGCCGAGGTCGGCCAGGACCCGCAGGGCCCGGACGGGCTCCTCCGCGGTGCTCATCATGGTGCTCTCGGTGATCTCCAGCTGGAGTCGTTCCGGCGGCAGGCCGGTGGCCGCCAGCAGGCTGCGCACCTCCTGCACCAGGCCGGGCCGGTGCACCTGGCGGACGGCCAGGTTGACGCTGACGAAGGGGGCCGGGGCGCCCCAGGTCTCCGCCTCGCGGCAGGCCTCCGCGAGCACCCAGCCGCCGAGCCGGACGATCAGGCCGGTCTCCTCGGCCAGCCCGATGAAGCTGTCCGGCCGCAGCACCCCCAGCTCCGGGTGGCGCCAGCGGACCAGCGCCTCCACGCCGAGCATGGTGCCGTCGCGCAGCGAGGTCAGCGGCTGGTAGTCGAGGAAGAACTCGCCCCGGTCGATCGCGGCGGGCATCGCCGCGGCGAGGGCGTACCGGGCCAGGTCGGCGCGGTGCCGGTCCGGGTCGAACACCGACCAGCGGGCGCCCCCCGCCGCCTTGGCCCAGTGCAGGGTGCTGTCGGCCGCCCGCATCACCTCGCCGGGGGTGGTGCCGGCCACCGGGCGTTCCACGATGCCGATGCTGGCCGTGACGGTCAGCTCGTGCCCGTCGACCAGGGCCGGCTCGGCGAGCGCGGCCAGCGCCGCCTCGGCGACCGCGACCGCGTCGTCGACCCGGGCGGTGCGCTCGACCAGGATGACGAACTCGTCGCCGCCGAGCCGAGCCAGCAGGTGCTCGCCGAGCGCCGCGCGCAGCCGCCGCGCCACCGACACCAGCAGGGCGTCGCCGACCTGGTGCCCGAGCGAGTCGTTGACCACCTTGAACCGGTCGAGGTCGAGGAAGCAGACGCCCACCCGGTCGGCGCCCCGGCCCGGCGCGCCGATCGCCGCGGTGAGCCGTTCGGTGAACAGGACCCGGTTGGGCAGGTCGGTCAGCGGGTCGTGGGTGGCCTGGTGGCGGAAGCGGGACTCGCTGTCGCGCAGCGCCCGCTCGGCCTGGGCCCGGGCCACCATCGCGGCCCGGCGGATCGACTCCTGCTCGTCGAGCGTCCGGTCGCGCAGCGCCCGGGCGTACCCGGTCGCGACGGTGGCCAGCAGCCGGGCCATCCGGTCCTCGACGTCGTCGGCGACCAACCCCAGGTCGCGGATCAGGCGGAGCTGGATGACCTCCACGGTGCGGCCGAGACCCTCGGCCGAGGCGATGTGGGCGGCGACCAGTTCGGCGCCCACCTGGTGCCCGACGCGCGGGTCGAACGGCTCGGCCCGCAGCGCCCCGGCCAACCGCTCGGTGAGCCGTTGCAGCAGCAGCTCCAACTGCGCCTGGGTCATCGGCAGGTAGCTGGTCCCCGAGACCGCCTTGGCCCAGGCGCGGGCGAACGCGCCGGGGCACGACTGGTGCCCCGGCAGGTCCGGTGTCTCACCCACCGAGGCGTCCGACGCCACCCATGAAGACCGCCTGCGCGGCGTCCTCGGCGCTCTCCGGCGACTCCGGCCGCCACTGCGGCACCCACACCACGCCCGGTTCGAGCAGCGTGAAGCCGTCGAAGAGCGCGGTCAGCTCGGCCCGACTGCGGATCGACAGCGGGCTGTCGGTGCGGCGGTAGACCCGCTCGGCCTCGGCCCGTTCGCCGGTGTGGCCCCGGTCCTCGTCGGTGGCCTGCGACAGCACCAGGTAGCTGCCCGGCGCCAGCGTCTCGCGCAGCGTCCGCAGGATCTCCTCCGGCCGGTCGGCGTCCGGGACGAAGTGCAGCACCGCCACGATCAGCACGGCCACCGGCTGAGAGAGGTCGAGCAGCTTGGTCACCTCGGGATGGCTCAGGATCGCGGCCGGTCGGCGCAGGTCCTCCTGGACGACCGTGGCGCCGGGGTTGCCCTGGAGGATCTCCCGGCTGTGGGCCACCGCCACCGGGTCGACGTCGACGTAGACCACCCGGGAGTCGGGCGCGGCGCGCTGGGCGATCTCGTGCACGTTGCCGACGGTGGGGATGCCCGAGCCGATGTCGAGGAACTGGCGGACGCCGGAGTCGACCAGGTACTGCACCGCCCGACGCATGAACGCCCGGTTCGCCTGGGCCATCAGCGGGGCCTCGGGGACCGCCTCCATCATCGCCCGGGCCGCCGCCCGGTCGGCCGCGAAGTTGTGCGAGCCGCCGAGGTAGTAGTCGTACATGCGGGCGACGCTGGGGCGCTCGATGTCGATGTCGTCGGGTGCCCAGTCCGGCCGCTGCATGCCCACCCCTTTAGTTGACAAACGCGAGGATCGTCGCCCGCGCGGGCCACCCGGGTATTCTGCCCTCGCTTCGCCCCGGTGCAAAGACCACGGTCACTGCGCGACGGCGCGCTCACTCACGGCGCTGGCGGCGCTGCCGCGGCCGGTGCCCGGACAGGCGAGAGGTCCGCGGCCGGCGGGCGGCGCGGACCTCTCGACGATGGGCCGGAGCCCTCAGAACTTCGGCGCGTCCGGGGCCTCGAGCAGGCCCAGCCGCAGCGCCGTCATCAGCGCCTGGGCGCGGTTGGCCGCACCCAGCTTCTCGTAGAGCTTCGAGATGTGGGTCTTGGCGGTGGACTCGCTGACGAACAGCTGCTTGGCGATGCCGGCCACGCTCATGCCGTCGGCCAGCAGCCGCAGCACCTGCCCCTCGCGGGGAGAGAGCTGCGGACCCGACGGGGCCAGCCGGCGCTTCATCGCCTCGGCCAGGTCGGCCGCGGTGAAGGCGCTGGGGGAGGAGGCGGCGTGCCGGGCGGCGGCCACCACCTCGTCGGCCGGCGCGGTCTTCGGCACGAAGGCGCTCGCCCCGGCCTCCAGCGCGCCGAAGAGCTGGTCGTCACCGGCGTACATGGTCAGCACGACGATCCCCATCGACGCGCTGGACTTGCGCAGGGCCCGGGTGGCCTCGAGGCCACTGCCGTCCGGAAGGCGCAGATCCATGATGACGACGTCCGGCTGCAGCGCGCCAGCCTGGCGTACGCCCTCCGCCGCCGTAGCGGCCTCGCCGACGACCTCGAACTGCCGGTCGCGCTCGAAGGCGTGCCGAAGCCCCTTGCGGATCAGGTCGTGATCGTCGACAAGGAGGACCTTGGTACGAGTGGCCGGTGTCGGGCTTGTGGTCATCCTCGGGTTACTCCCCTTCTGCTGCTGCGCTGCCACGCACGTTATCGCGCCGGGGCGAGGAACCGACCACCACCGCCACGGTCGTGCCGCTGGGCTGCCGCGGCCTGATCTCCAACCGGCCCCGGATACGTTCCGCTCTCTCGGCCATGATCGCAAGACCGTAGTGCCCGTCCGCGTGCTGGTCACCGATGCCGTGACCGTCATCCGACACTTCGATCTGCGCGTACGGGGGGTCCACCTCGCAGGTGACCCAGAGATTCGAGGCCCCCGCGTGCTTGCGCGCGTTGGTGACCGCCTCCTGCGCGATGCGCAGCAACTCGGCCTCGGTGGCGGCGGGCAGCCGGGCGGTGGACTCGTCCAGCGACAGGTGCACCCGCAGGCCGCCGGAGGCGCCGACGGTACGCGCGTACTCGGCGATCGCGGCGGCCAGGCCGCCGTGCCGGTCCACCTCGCTGCGCAGCTCGAACAGGCTCAGCCGCAGCTCGGTGATCACCCGGGTCACCTCGCCGCGCAGCGTACGCAGCCCCTCGGCGGTCTCGTCGGCGTCGTCGTAGACGGTGGCCAGGGCGTTGTCGATGCCGTAGCCGACCATCACCAGCTCCTGGGCGACCCCGTCGTGGATCTCCCGGGCCAGCCGCTGCCGCTCCTCGTTGGTGGCCAGCGAGCGCACCTCGTCGAAGAGCAGCGCCGCCTCCAGCCGCAGCGCGGCGGGGCCGGTCAGCGCGGTCACCCGGGACACCACCGGCGGCGGGTACGCGTGCGCGGCGTCCGCCTCCAGCACCACCAGCCCGACCGTCCGCACGCCGGCGACCAGCGGCACGATCAGCGCGGAGACGTCCCCGCCCCGGTGCGAGCGGGCCTGCGACCGGGCCGCGGTCTGCGGCTGCTGGCTGGCCCAGGCGTCGGCGATGGCCGAGTCCGCGTCGAGCGTCGTCTCCCAGTCCACCCGGTCCACCCCGACCTGGGCGAGCACCACGAGCCGGCCGCCGCCGCTGGCCGAGAGCACCGCGGCCCGGTTGTTGGGCGCGACGCCGCGCAGCTCCTCCAGCAGGTGCTCGGAGATGCCGCCCGGGTCCAGGGTCGCGCCGGGCAGCTGCCGGGCGACCGTGCGTAGCTGGGTCAGCAGCCGGGTCGCCTCCGCGTACGGCTGGGGCTTGCCCTCGCCCCGGACCCGCATCACCTGGTGCAGCGTGCCGGCCGCGTAGAGGCCGAGCCCGGCCAGGATCAGCCACTGCGCGCAGACCGCCAGGTAGCCGGGCTGGCCGAGCTGCCGCCCGCCGTCCACCTCGGTGAATGCCCCGGCGATCAGCAGGGTCGCCGCGGCGACGCCGAGCAGCGCCGCTCCCTCGCGGAAGCGGCGACGCAGCGCGGTCACCGTCACCGGCACCGCCAGGTAGGGCAGCACCGCCGAGGCGCCGAGTCCACCGACCGATCCGCCGAGGGCGGACTCGACGGCGACCTGGCTGGCGGCCAGTCCCAGCACCACCGCCTCGGCGACCCGGCTGAGCGGGCCGAGCAGCCGGTGCTCGGGGGCGAGCACCGCCGGCAGCCCGGCGGCCGCCAGCAGGGCGATCCACCAGAGCTGGGCGGGGTCGCGGGTGGCGATCAGGGTCAGGACGCCGACCAGGACGAGCATGACCCCGCGCGCCGCGGCGGCGAGGGGATGCGGCTGGGGCCGGACGGGTGTGGAGGCGGGCACGTGACGGATGGTAGTCAGCTCCGGTAGATCTCGGCGATCTCGGACGCGTACGTCTTGTGCACGACCTGCCGCTTGACCTTGAGCGACGGGGTCAGTTCGCCGGTGGCCTCGGTGAAGTCCCGGGGCAGGATCCGGAAGACCTTGATCGCCTCGGCCTTGGAGACCGCCTGGTTGGCCACGTCGACCGCGCCCTGGATCTCGACCAGCAGCTCCTCGTGGTCGAGCAGCTCCTCGACCCGCGTGTCCTCCGGCAGGCCGTGCGAGGCCAGCCACTTGGGCAGGGCCTCCTCGTCGACGGTGACCAGCGCGGCGATGAACGGCTGCCGGTCGCCGACCACCAGGCACTGGCTGACCAGCGGGTGCGCCCGCACCTGGTCCTCCAGCACGGCCGGGGCGACGTTCTTGCCGCCCGCCGTCACGATGATCTCCTTCTTGCGGCCGGTGATGCTGACGAACCCGTCGCCGTCGATCTGACCCAGGTCGCCGGTGCGGAACCAGCCGTCGGCGGTGATCGCCTCGGCGGTCGCCGCCTCGTTCCGCCAGTAGCCCTGGAAGACCAGGTCGCCGGAGATCAGGATCTCGCCGTCGTCGTCGATCCGGATGGTGACGCCGGGCAGCGGCCGGCCGACCGTGCCGACCCGGGTGGCGGTGGGCAGGTTCGCGGCGGCGGCGGGAGAGGTCTCGGTCAGGCCGTAGCCCTCGCAGATGGTCACCCCGATGCCGCGGAAGAAGTGCCCGAGCCGGGCGCGAGCGGGGCGCCACCGGAGATCGCGTCCCGGCAGCGGCCGCCCAGCGCGGCGCGCAGCTTGCGGTAGACCAGCTTGTCGAAGAGCGCGTGCTGGGCGCGCAGGGTCAGGCCGGGGCCGTCGGGGGTCTCCAGCGCCTCGCTGTAGGCGATGGCCACCCGCTCGGCCCGGTCGAAGATCTTGCCCTTGCCGTCCGCCTCGGCCTTCTGCCGGGCGCCGTTGTAGACCTTCTCGAAGACCCGGGGCACGGAGAGCACGAAGGTCGGCTTGAACGCCTGGAGCTCGGCGACCAGGTCCTTGGTGTCGGGGCAGTACGCCATGGTGGCCCGGGCCTGCACCACGCCGATCTGGATGAGCCGGGCGAAGGCGTGCGCCAGCGGGAGGAAGAGCAGGGTGGACGCGCCGGGCCGGAACAGGTTCGGCAGCACCGGCACGGCGTTGGCGATGTCGGCGTACATGTTGCGGTGGGTCAGCACGCAGCCCTTGGGCCGGCCGGTGGTGCCGCTGGTGTAGATGATCGTGGCGACGTCGGCGGAGTGGACAGCCTTGCGGCGCCGCTCGACCTCCTCCGGCTCGACCGACGCGCCGGCCGCGACGATCTCGTCCACCCCGCCCAGCTCGAGCTGCCAGACCTGGCGCAGCTCGGGCAGCCGGTCGCGGACGCCGGCGACCAGGGTGGCGTGCGCGTTGGACTCCACCACGACGGCGACCGCGCCGGAGTCGGCGAGGATCCAGGCGGCCTGCTCGGCGCTGGAGGTCTCATAGATCGGCACGGTGACCGCGCCGGCCGCCCAGATGGCGTAGTCGAGCAGGGTCCACTCGTAGCGGGTGCGGCTCATCAGCGCGACCCGGTCGCCCGGGTTGATGCCGGAGCCGACCAGGCCGCGGGCCACGGCGACGACCTCGTCGCGGAACTGCCGGCAGGTCACGTCCACCTGGGCGGCACCCTCGGCGCGGGCGGCGGGCCGGACGAACTGGACCGCGTCCGGCGCGGCCTCGGCGTTGTCCCAGACCGGGTCGGTCAGGTTGGCCGCGTCGCCGATGGTGACGATCGGCGGGACGGAGAACTCGCGCACCTGCACTCCCTCGTGCTCGCACTGGCCGGGCCG
>NZ_JAEVHN010000135.1:0-12541 GCF_016803375.1 Micromonospora sp. 4G55 | reverse complement strand
GCCCTGGGCGACCGGCACCAGGCCGGTGGCCACCGCGGCCGCCGCGCGCCGCTGGAGCCGCCGGCGGTGTAGCGCCAGGTCCCACGGGTTGCGCGCCGGCGGCGCGACCAGCCCTTCGGAGTAGAGCGAGCAGCCCAGCTCGGAGGTGGTGGTCTTGCCGAGGCTGACCAGCCCGGCGGCGGCCATCAGCCGGACGACGTCGGCGTCCACCGGCGGGACGAAGTCGGCGAACGCCGCGGAGCCGAAGGTGGTGGCGCACCCCGGCGGTGAGGGTCAGGTCCTTGATCGCGGTCGGTACGCCGTGCAGCGGCCCGCGCCCCGCGACCCGCACCGCGTCGGCGGCCCGGGCGGCGGCGAGGGCGCGCTCGGGCGTGACGGTGACGAACGCGCCGACGGTGTCGCCGAGCGCGTCCACCCGGTTGAGGTGGTGCGTGACCAGCTCGACGCTGGAGAGCTCGCCCCGCGCGACGGCGGCGGCCTGCTCCAGCGCGGTCAGGTCGTGCGGCTCGGCCATGCCGCCATCCTGCCCGCTCGGCGGCCGGTTGGCCCGTCGACACGGCCAGCCGGGACGCGGAGCCGGCCGATCAGGAGGACGGCGTCTTGTCCTCGTCGAGCAGGCCGGTCCAGTCGCGACCGACCGGGAGCAGGTCACGGGCGGCGACCCGCCGGTCGAGGCCGAGGAAGCGCAGCGCGTTGCCGCCGAGCAGCTTGTCGCGCTGCTCCCCGGTGAGGAAGTCCGCCTCGTGGACCACCCGTCCGACCGGCCGCTCCCCCAGCGGGTACGGGTAGTCGCTGCCCAGCAGCACCCGGTCGCGCCCATGGTGTCCACCAGCAGCCGCAGCGCGGCCGGGGCGAAGACCACCGAGTCGACGCTGAACCGGTCGGTGTAGGAGCTGGGCGGCGCGGTCGAGGCGCCGCGTACCAGGTCGCCACGGCGGTGCCAGGCGTTGTCGGCGCGGCCCAGCCAGAAGGGGAAGCTGCCGCCACCGTGCGCGAAGCAGATCCGCAGCGTCTCCGGCACCCGGTCGAAGACCCCGCCGAGGATGAGCGCCAGCACCGACAGGTGCGTCTCGGCGGGCATGCCGGTGAGCCAGCGGGCCATCCACCGGTCCAGCCGGGGCCCGCCCGGCATGTCCCACGGGTGCACGAAGACCGGCGCGCCCACCTCCGCGCAGTGGGTCAGGAACTGCACGATGCCGGCGTCGTCGAGGTCGCGGTCGCCGACGTGGTTGCCGATCTCCACGCCGACGTGCCCGGCCGCCAGGCAGCGGTCCAGCTCGGCGCAGGCCGCGTCCGGGTCCTGCAACGGCACCTGGCAGAACGGCACCAGCCGGTCCCCACCGGCGGCGGTGACCTCCAGGGTGAGGTCGTTGAAGATCCGGGCGACCTTCACCGCCTGGTCGGCGGGGCGGTCGTAGGAGAAGAAGACCGGCGTCGGGGAGACCACCTGCACGTCGACGCCGTCGGCGGCCATGTCGGCCAGCCGCGTCGGCGCGTCCCAGCACTCCGCGCCGACCGGGCGGAACTCGGTCTCACCCACCATGATCATGGCGGCGCGCTCGGAGTCCACCCGCAACCAGGGCCAGCCGGACCCGCCGCACGCCGCGGCGAGGTCCGGCCACCCCCTGGGTACGACGTGCGTGTGCACGTCGACGACCGGTGGGCGCATCAGCCCTTGCCCGGGTGCAGCGTGCCGCACTTGTCGCAGGTGCGCGCGGCCTCGTCGGCGTAGAATGCCTGGAAGACCGGGGGCAGGTCGGCGGCGATGTCCCGCACCTGCAACTCCACCTCGTGCACCTGGTGCCCGCACTCCGGGCAGTACCACTGGAACTTCTCCAGCGTGCCCTCCTCGCGGACCCGCTCCACCACCACGCCGATCGAGCCGGCCTCGGGGCGCTGCGGCGAGTGCGGGGTGTTGCGCGGCAGCATCCACATCTGACCCTCGCGCACGTGCACCGTACGCGGCCCGTCGGGCGTCATCAGGTTGATGTGCATGTTGCCCTTGACCTGGTAGAAGAACTCCTCGTACGGGTCGACGTGGAAGTCGGTGCGCTGGTTGGGCCCGCCCACCACCATCACGATGAAGTCGTCCCCGCCCGGGAACATCTCCTTGTTGCCCACCGGCGGCTTCAGCAGGTGCTGGTTCTCCGCGATCCAGCCCGGGAAGCTGAACGGCTCGGCGATCTCACTCACGACTGACCTCCTTGGGGAAGCAGGGCGACGGCCTGGATCTCGATCAGCAGGTGCGGGTGCGGCAGCTGGTGCACGGCAACCGTCGTCCGGGTCGGCCCGGACGCGTCGAAGAACTCCGCCCACACCTCGTTGTAGCCACCGAAGTCGTTCATGTTGACCAGGTACGAGGTCACCTGGACGAGGTCGGACAACTCCGCGCCGACCGACCGCAGCAGATCACGGATGTTCTCGATGACCGCCCGGGTCTGCACCCGGATGTCGAGGTCCGTGGTGCCGAACTCGTCCACCGACACACCCGCGAAGGTGTTGTCCGGCCGCCGCGAGGACGTGCCCGAGACGAAGACGAACCCGCCCGCCACCTTGACGTGCGGAAACGCCCCCCGCGGCACGGCCTTGCCGGCCACCACCCGGGCGGTCACGACGCGGCCCGCAGCGAGGCGGTGCCGAGCTTCTCCACCACGGCCCGCACCTGGGCGCCGGGACGCAGCGGGACGGCCGCGGTGGCGGCGCCGGCGAGGAAGACCCACCCGGAGCGCATCCGCACCCCGTGCCGGCCGGCCAGCCGGATGCCCTCGTCCAGCGCCCGGCGCGGGTCACCGAGGATCGCCGCCGTCGAGCCGACCTGCGCCACCCGCCCGTCGATCTCCAGCAGCACGCCCAGGTTGTCCAGCCCGTCGGGCACCGGCGACCACGGCCCGACCACGAACGCCGCCGCGGAGGTGTTGTCGGCGACCACGTCCGGCAGGGAGAAGGTGAAGTTCGCGTAGCGGGAGTCGATCAGCTCGATCGCCGGGGCGACCGCGCGGACCGCGTCGGCGAAGGCGCCGACCGGCTCGCCCGGGTCGGGGAGCCGGTCCAGCAGGAACGCGACCTCCGGCTCGACCCGGGGATGGATGAAGTCGGCCACGTCGACCGTGCCGCCGTCGGGGACCCGCATCACGTCGGTGAGCCGGCCCCAGATCACCTCGTCCACGCCGACCTGGGCCATCTTCGCCTTGCTGGTCAGCCCCATCTTGAGCCCGACCAGCCGCTCGCCCCGGTCGAGCCGGCGCTGCAGCAGCGCGGTCTGCACCGCGTACGCGGCGTCGACGTCCAGGCCGGTCTCGGCGGCCAGCTGCGGGATCGCGGTGGCCGAGTCCGCCGCCACGCCCAGCCGCTCGGCGATCCCCGCGACGTCCACCCCGATCATGCGGCCTCCCCCTGCTCCTCGCGGCCGGTCAACTGCTCTTCGCGGCCGGCCAGGTCCAGCGCCACGTCCA
This sequence comes from Micromonospora sp. 4G55, assembly GCF_016803375.1. Taxonomy (NCBI): domain Bacteria; kingdom Bacillati; phylum Actinomycetota; class Actinomycetes; order Micromonosporales; family Micromonosporaceae; genus Micromonospora; species Micromonospora sp. 4G55. The sequence goes on along the minus strand of NZ_JAEVHN010000135.1, from coordinate 9,089 downwards.
CGATCATGTCCTCCTGGCCGCCGACCATCCGCCGTCGGCCCAGCTCGACCAGGATCGACCGGACGTCCACGCCGTACTTCGCCGAGGCGCGCTCGGCGTGCCGCAGGAAGCTGGAGTAGACCCCGGCGTACCCGAGGGAGAGCGTCTCCCGGTCGACCTGGACCGGGCGGTCCTGCAGCGGCCGGACGATGTCGTCGGCCGCGTCCATCAGCGCGAAGACGTCGCAGCCGTGCTTCCAGCCGTGCAGCTCGGCGACCGCGACGAAGACCTCCAGCGGGGCGTTGCCGGCCCCGGCGCCCATCCCGGCCAGCGACGCGTCCACCCGGACGGTACGGCCGTGCGGGGCGTCCGGGCCGGCCGGCCCGTCGCCGGCGATCCGGCCGTGCTCGACGGCGAGCACGCTGTTGGCCACCCCGAGCGACAGGTTGTGGTGGGCGTGGATGCCGATCTGCGTCTCCGGCCGGAGCACCTGCCGGTACGCGTCGACCCGCTGCGCCACGTCGGACATCAGCAGCCGGCCACCGGAGTCGGTGACGTAGACGCAGTGCGCCCCGTACGACTCCATCAGCCTGGCCTGGGCGGCCAGCCCGGCCGGGTCGTTCATGTGCGACATCATCAGGAACCCGGAGACGTCCATGCCGTTCTCCCGTGCCCAGGAGATGTGCTGGGCGGAGATGTCCGCCTCGGTGCAGTGGGTGGCGATCCGCACGCTGGTCACCCCGAGCGCCTTCGCCGCCTTCAGGTCGGCGATCGTGCCGATCCCGGGCAGCAGCAGGGTGGTCAGCTTCGCGGTGGTCAGCACCTCGGCGGCGGCGGAGATCCAGTCGGCGTCGCTCGCCGCGCCGTGGCCGTAGTTGACGCTGGAGCCGGCCAGCCCGTCGCCGTGCGCCACCTCGATCGCGGCCACCCCGGCGGCGTCCAGCGCGGCGGCGATGGTGCGCACCTGGTCGACGGTGTAGCGGTGGGCGATGGCGTGCATGCCGTCGCGGAGCGTCACGTCCTGGATGTACAGGTCGGTCACGCCGCCACCTCCGTGCTGCTCGTGCGGCGGGCCACCAGTCGCTCCGCGGTACGCAGCGCGGCGGAGGTCATGATGTCCAGGTTCCCGGCGTACGCCGGCAGGTAGTGCCCGGCCCCGGAGACCTCCAGGAAGACCGAGACCTGCCAGCCGGTCAGGTGCCGCCCGAGCGACGGCACGTAGGTGTCGACCCGGTCGAACTGCACGTCCTGCTTGAGCCGGTAGCCGGGGACGTACTCCTGGACCGTGGCCACCATGTCGGCCACCGAGGCGGCGATGGCGGCCCGGTCGGCGTCGGTGTCCGGGCAGAGGCAGTAGACGGTGTCACGCATCAGCAGCGGCGGGTCGGCCGGGTTGAGCACGATGATCGCCTTGCCGCGCTCCGCGCCGCCGACCACCTCGATCGCCCGGGCGGTGGTCTCGGTGAACTCGTCGATGTTGGCCCGGGTGCCCGGGCGGCCGACTTCGAGGCGATCGAGGCGACGATCTCCGCGTACGCGACGGGGGTGACCCGGCCGACGGCGGCGACGATCGGCACGGTGGCCTGCCCGCCGCAGGTGACCATGTTGACGTTGCTCTCGTGCAGGTGCTCGTCCAGGTTGACCGGGGGCACCACGTACGGGCCGACGGCCGCCGGGGTCAGGTCGACCACCGTACGGCCGTGCGCCCGCAGCACGGCGTCGTTGTGCCGGTGCGCGCCGGCCGAGGTGGCGTCGAAGACCAGCTCCACGTCGGCGAACTCGGGCATGGCGACGAGCCCGTCCACGCCGCCGGCGGTGGTGGCCACGCCGAGCCGCCGAGCCCGGGCCAGGCCGTCGGACTCCGGGTCGATGCCGGCCATCGCCACCATCCGGAGGCTGTCGCTGAGCCGCAACACCTTGATCATCAGATCGGTGCCGATGTTGCCGGACCCGATCACCGCCACACCCGTGGTCATACCCGGGCCTCCTTCGAGAAACAGGTCCGCACCGAACCGAGCCCGGAGATCCGGGCCTCGTACGCGGCGCCCGGGGTGACCGGCACCATCGGGCCGAGCGCCCCGGAGAGCACCACGTCGCCCGCGCGCAGCGGGTCCCCGGCCCGGGCCATCGTCCGCACCAGCCACTCCAGCGCGTGCAACGGGTTGCCGAGGCAGGCCGCCCCGGCGCCCACCGAGACCGGCTCGCCGGCGTGCTCCAGCACCATCCCGCACAAGCGCAGGTCCACGTCGGCGAGCCGGCGGGGCGTGGTGCCGACCACGAACATGCCGCTGGAGGCGTTGTCGGCGACGGTGTCCACGATGGAGATGTCCCAGCCGGCGATGCGCGAGTCGACGATCTCGATGGCCGGGAGCACGTGGTCGACCGCCCGGAGCAGGTCCACGGTGGTGACCCGCTCGTCGGTCAGGTCCGCGCCGAGCACGAAGGCGATCTCCGCCTCCACCCGGGGCTGGAGCAGGCGCTCGATCGGCACCTCGACGCCGTCGCCGACCGCCATCGCGTCGGTCAGCACCCCGAAGTCCGGCTGGAAGACGCCGAAGCTCTCCTGCACCGCCCGGGAGGTCAGCCCGATCTTCGCGCCCACCCGGCGCTCGCCCCGGCCCTGCCACGCCCGCGCCTGCAACTGCTGCACCCGGTACGCCGACTCGACGTCGCCCTCCGGCAGCAACCGCCCGCGCAGCGGTGGGCAGGGCTTCCCGCTGGTGCGGGCCTCGGCCAGCTCCCGGTTCGCCGCTTCGATGTCAGCTCGCACGCCGGCTCCTCGCCCGTTCACGACAGGTCCACGCAGACGTTGGTCAGTTCCGAGTAGAAGTCCAGCGAGTGCACGCCGCCCTCCCGGCCGATGCCGGAGGCCTTCACGCCGCCGAACGGGGTGCGCAGGTCGCGCAGGAACCAGGTGTTCACCCAGACGATGCCGGCGTCCAGCCGGGCGCCGGCCCGGTGCGCCCGGCCGACGTCCCGGGTCCAGACCGTCGCCGCCAGGCCGTACTCGGTGCCGTTGGCCAGCGCGTACGCCTCGTCCTCGTCGTCGAACGGGGCCACGTGCACGACCGGGCCGAAGATCTCCTCGGTGTTGGTCCGCGCCCGCGGGCCGAGCCCGGTCAGCACGGTCGGCTGCACGTACGCCCCACCGTCGCGGCCGTCGCCGAAGCGTGGCACGCCGCCCCCGGTGAGCACCTCGGCGCCCTCGGTCCGGGCCAGCGCGTAGTGGCCGAGCACCTTGTCCCGGTGGCCGTGCGAGATCAGCGGCATGTTCGCGGTGGCCTCGTCGGCCGGCCACCCGTACGCCAGCTCCCCGGCCCGCTTGGCCAGCCGGGCGGTGAACTCCTCGAAGACCGGGCGCTGCACGTAGATCCGCTCGGTGCAGAGGCAGACCTGCCCGCCGTTGGTGAAGCTGGAGCGGACCGAGCCGGCCACCGCCGCGTCCAGGTCGGCGTCGGCGAAGACCAGCCCGGCGTTCTTGCCGCCCAGTTCGAACGAGACGGCCTTCACCCCGTCCGCGGCGGCCCGCATGATGGCGCCGCCGGTGGCCGACTCGCCGGTGAAGGTGATCGCGTCGACCCCCGGGTGCCGGGTGAGGAACTCACCGGCCGAGTCCGGGCCGAAGCCGTGCACCAGGTTGAACACCCCGTCCGGCACGCCGGCGGCGGCCATCACCTCGGCCAGCAGCGTCGCCGAGGCGGGCGTCTCCTCGCTGGGCTTGACCACCACCGCGTTGCCGCAGGCCAGAGCCGGGGCCACCTTCCAGGTGAGCAGCAGCAGCGGCAGGTTCCACGGCACGATCACGGCGACCACGCCGACCGGCTTGCGGACGGCGTAGTTCAGCGCCCGGCCGCCGGCCGGGGTGACCGTGGTGAACGACTCGGTCGGGGCGGTCGCCACGATCTCGGCGAAGGCCCGGAAGTTCGCCGCGCCGCGCGGGATGTCCAGGGTGCGGGCCTGCGAGATGGCCTTGCCGGTGTCGGCGACCTCGGCGGTGACCAGGTCGTCGAAGCGGCGTTCCAGCTCGTCGGCGACCCGGCGCAGCACCTCGGCGCGCTCCCGCTCCCCCATCCGGCCCCACGGCCCGCGCAGCGCCGCCCGGGCGGCGGCCACCGCGTCGTCCACCGTGGACTTCGACGCCTCGACCACCTCGAAGACCGGCTCACCGGTCACCGGGCTGCGCTTGGTGAAGCGCGGCCCCGCGTCGACGAACTCGCCGCCGACGAAGTGGCGCAGCAACCCCGGCCCGTCCGGCGCGCTCCCGGCCATCAGCCGCGCGTCCCAGAGCATCATCCGCGCCTCCCCCGGCCGATCGCCGCACCCACCGCGCCGGCCAGCAACGCCAGCCCGCCCGCGGCCACCGCCCCCACCACCGCGTACTGGCGGCGCACCCGGCGGCGCACCTGCGCGTACGGGGTGGTGGAGAAGGAGACCAGTTCGTACTGCGAAACGTACCGGCCGGGCAGCGCCCGTTCCAGGGCGTGCTCGACCCGCTTGCGGGTCTGGAACACCGGCGAGGCGACCTTGTCCCGCATCTCCACGAAGTTGGCCAGCGCCATCCGGGCGATCGCCTCGGCGTTGTCCTGCCGGCGCCGCTGGTAGAGCGGCAGCGCGGCGGACCAGTCGTCGTCGCACTCGTCCAGGCAGCGGTCCAGTTCGACGACGTCCTCCATGGCGCAGTTGGCGCCCTGGCCGTAGAACGGGACGATGGCGTGCGCCGCGTCGCCGAGCAGCGCCACCTTCCCGTCGACCTGCCAGGGCGCGCAGCGGACCGTGCCCAGCACCCCGACCGGGTTGTGCTGGTAGTCGTCGACCAGGTTGGGCGCGAGCGGGATCAGGTCCGGGTAGTGGGTGGCGAAGTGCCGCTCGATCGCCGCCGGGCTGCCCAGCGAGGCGAAGCTGGCGGTGCCGTGGGTGGGCCAGAAGAGCGTGCAGGTGAACGAGCGGTCCGGGTTGGGCAGCGCGATCATCATGGAGGTGCCGCGCGGCCAGATGTGCAGCGCCGACGGATCGAGGGCGAAGTCGCCGCCGAGCGGCGGGATGGTGAGTTCCTTGTAGCCGTAGTCGAGGAAGTCCAGGCTCTCGGTCAGCACCCCGTACCCGAGCAGTTGCCCGCGCACGGCGGAGCCGGCGCCGTCGGCGCCGAGGACGACCGACGCGGTGGCGGCGACCTTGCCCTGCGGGGTCTCAAAGGTCATCTCGCCGCTGGTCGGGTCGAGGCCGACCAGCCGGTGGTCGAAGGCGAGCCGCACCCCGGGCAGCGCGGCGGCGGCGTTGAGCAGGGCGTTGTTCAGCGCGCCCCGGCTGATCGAGTTGATCGCCCGGTCCCCGGAGCCGCTGTACGACTGGAACTGCGGCTCACCGGCGACCGGGTGGATCATCCGGCCGCGCATCGGCAGGGCGTCCGCCATCACCTGCTCGGCCAGGCCGATGCGGCGCAGCGCGTCCAGGCCGCGCTCGGAGAGCGCCAGGTTGATCGACCGGCCCCGCTCGACCCGCCCGCTCCTCGGGTCCGGCCGCCGCTCGTAGAGGGCCACCGGGTAGCCGCGGCGGGCCAGGTAGCAGGCCAGCAGGCAGCCGGCCAGGCCGGCCCCGACCACCGCGATCTCGTCGCGTTCCGTCGTCATGAAGGCACCTCGGCAACCGTCGCGGCCAGCGCGTCGGCGACCCGCCAGCAGTCGTGGTACGTGGAGTAGAGCGGCACCGGGGCGAACCGGACGATGTCCGGCTCCCGGGCGTCGGCGACCACGCCGTGCTCGTGCCGCAGCCGCTTGGTCAGTTCGGCGGCGCTGCCGGCGCCGATGCGCACCGAGAGCTGGCAGCCCCGCCGCGCGGGATCGCGCGGGGTGATGACGGTCAGCGGTCGGCCGGGGGTCACCTCGTCGAGCAGCCGTTCCAGGTAGCCGGTGAGCCGGACGCTGCGCTCCCGCAGGGCCGCCATGCCGACGCTGTCGAAGAGCTCCAGCGAGGTACGCACCGGGCCCATCGCGAAGATCGGCGGGTTGGAGATCTGCCAGGCCTCCACGGTGGCCGGCGGCCGGGACACCGGGGTCATCTCGAACCGGGTGGTCGCCTCGGTGCTCCACCAGCCCTCGAAGCGGGGCCGCCGGGGGTCGCCCAGGTGCCGCTCGTGGACGAAGACCCCGCCCAGCGCGCCGGGCCCGGAGTTGAGGTACTTGTAGGAGCACCAGGCGGCGAAGTCGACGTCCCAGTCGTGCAGCGCCAGCGGCACGTTGCCGGCGGCGTGGGCCAGGTCCCAGCCGACGATCGCGCCGGCCGCCCGGCCGGCGGCGGTGATCGCCGGGATGTCCATCAGCTCGCCGGTGAGGTAGTTGACCCCGCCGAGCAGCACCAGCGCCACCCGGTCGCCCTCGGCGGCCAGGTAGTCGGTCACGTCCTCGGTGCGCAGGGTGTCCTCGCCGGCGCGCGGCGTCAGCCGGACCACGGTGGCGTCCGGGTCCAGGCCGTGGAAGCGGGCCTGGCTGCGCACCGCGTAGCTGTCCGAGGGGAAGGCGCTGTCCTCGATGACGATCCGGGTCCGCTCGCCCGCCGGCCGGTAGAAGCTCACCATCAGCAGGTGCAGGTTGACGGTGAGGGAGTTCATCACCACGGTCTCCGCGGGCCGGGCGCCGACCAGTCGCGCGGCGGGCACCGTCAACAGCTCGTGGTACGGCAGCCACGGCCGCTCCGCCTCCAGGTGCCCCTCGACACCGAGCCGGCTCCAGGCGTCCAGGTCGGCGAGGAGTTCCGCGCGGGTGGCGCGGGGTTGCAGGCCGAGAGAGTTGCCGGCCAGGTAGGCGGTCTCCGGGTAGCGTCCGCCGTCGGCGGGCGGCACGTGGAAGAGGTGCCGGTGCCCGGGGTCGGCGGCGTCGAGGCGGTGCGCCTCCTGCTCCGAGGTGGTCATGTCCCGCTCCCCGCTCACATCGCCGTCCGGGCCGACCACAGCTCCGGGAAGACCACCCGGGCCATGCTGCGTTGCAGCCAGGCCAGTCCGGCCGAGCCGCCGCTGCCGACCTTCGCGCCCATGGTGCGCTGCACGGCCTTGACGTGGTTCCACCGCCAGTCGCCGAACTGCTCGGCCACCTCGGTCAGCGCCTCACCGAGCAGGCGGAGGTGGTTCTGCGGCCCGCCGTCGTCGTAGATCTCGACCCAGGCCGCCTCGACCGACGGGTGCGGCCGGTGCTCGACGGTGACGTCCCGCTCCAGCAGGTCGGCGGGGAGGTCGTGGCCGTGCCGGGCGAGCAGGGCGAGCACGTCGTCCCAGAGACTCGGCACGTCGAGAGCGGCGCGCAGCTCGTCGTAGACCTCCTCCTGGCGCCGGAACGGCCGGATCAGCGCCGGGTCGCGCAGGCCGAGCAGGAACTCCAGGTGCCGGTACATGGCGGACTGGAAGCCGGAGCCCTCGCCGAGCAGGTTGCGGAACCTGTTGAAGTCCGCCGGGGTCATCCAGCGCAGCCCGCGCCAGGCGGCGTTGAGCCCCTCCAGGTGCAGCGCGGCCCGGCGCAGCGGCGCCAGCGCCTCCCACACCCGGTCGGCGCGCAGGTCCCGCTGGGCCTGGCGCAGCTCGTGGCAGGTCAGCCCGAAGTACAGCTCCATGATCTGGCTGACCATCAGGAAGGACATCTCGCCGGGGTCCGTGCTGAGCGGCTGCTGCAGGGTGTGCAGCGTGCTGGCGTGCACGTACGCGTCGTACGGCACCCGGTCGGCGAACTCCAGCGTGGGTTCGCCGCCGTTGCGGGCCGCCTGCGCGGTGCGCTGCTGCGGCGTGACCGGGCGCACCGCGGCGGTCCGCGTAGGCGCCCGCAGATCCGTCTGATCCACCTTGTCGTCTCCTCCGTGAGCCGGGTGACGCCATGATGCCCTGGTCACAACGGCATACGGAATGCCGATTCGACGGCGATCCGGGGTTTCACCTTCGGCGCGGAAGGCTCTTCTGCCGTTCGACCTGCGGAAGGTAAGGTCACGCGTGGACGAGATGGACTGGGCCCTGCTGCGTGAGCTGCAGACCGACGCGCGCCTGTCGTACAGCGAGCTGTCCCGGCGGGTGCACCTGTCCCCGCCGGCGGTGGCCGAGCGGGTCCGCCGGCTGGAGGAGTCCGGCGTGATCACCGGCTACCACGCCCACGTGGACCTGACCCGGGCCGGTCGCGGCGTGGTCGCGCTGATCCGGATGTCCTGCTACGGCTCGCGCTGCATCCTGCACGACCCGGACGTCGCCGGCTGGCCGGAGATCCGGGAGATCCACCGGATCACCGGCGACGCGTGCAGCATGCTCAAGGTCGCCGCCGGCTCGATCACCGAGTTCGAGGCGGTCATCGACCGGCTCGCCCCGTACGGCCAGCCGTCCAGCACGATGGTGCTCTCCACCCCGCTGGACTGGCACCCGGTCACCCCGCTGCCGAACCCGCCGGCCGGGGCGCCGGGCACCCGCCGCCGCTGACCCGTGCGGGTTTGCCCCACGGCGAGCGGGAATGCAGGCCCGGACACCCGTCGCAGGATTCCGGCGCACCTGGCCGGGAGGGGAGAATCATGCGGGGGCTCAGCGCGTACCATCGTGCCTTTTCCGCCGTCCTGGCGATGTTCGCCCTGGTCGCGGCGTTCGTCCTGGCAACGGCCACACCGGCCCGGGCCGGGGAGAACACCTTCGTCGAGGTCACGCCGAACACCGCGCAGGCCGGCACCCGGGTCAACATCCGGGCCAGTTGCGACAACGCCAACAACCAGCAGGCCACCGTGCAGTCGGACGCCTTCGGCCGGGTGGTGCTGCGGCCGGACAACGGCTTCCTGACCGGGGCGGTGACCATCCCGGGCAACAAGCAGCCGGGCGACTACCCGGTCGACCTGCGGTGCGCCAACGGCAACACCGCGTCGACCATCCTGACCGTGCTGAACATGGCCCAGCCGAGCAAGGGCCCGGCGACCGGCGGCGGCGGCACCGCCGGCGAGCGGGGCGCGGGTTCGCTGCTCCTGGTCGGCGGCCTGGCCGTGGTGACCGTGGTGGCCGGGCTCGGGATGTTCAGCGGGAGCCGCCGGCGGGCCGGGACGGGCTCCTGACCTCACGTCGCCATGACCCGCACACGCAGACGCACCCCGCGGTCGGGTCGGGACCG
>NZ_JAEVHN010000134.1:0-12553 GCF_016803375.1 Micromonospora sp. 4G55 | reverse complement strand
CGGTGCGGACGGCATCGCTTGCCGGCGGGGCGACCGAGGTCCCGCGCCCCGCCGGGCCGCATGCCGTCAGTCGTCGAGGACGGTCAGGTCGAGCCGGCGCAGCCGGTCGGTGTCGGAGAGCACGTCGACGGCGACGATCCGGCCGTCGGTGACGGTGAAGCCCATGACCGAGATCGGCCGGCCCTGCGCCACGACCACGGCGCCGGCGGCCCCGTTGACCAGCGCCGGCCGCATGAACGGGTAGAGCCGTCCGAAGGTGACCGCCTGCCCGGTGACCGTCGGCGCGCCGGTGAGCACGACGGTGTGGCGGCTGCCCGGGCCGCCGTCGGAGCGCAGCACGACGTCGGGGTGCAGCACGGCGACGAGCGCGTCGAAGTCGCCGTCGCGGGCGGCGGCGAAGAACGCCTCGACGACCGCCCGCTGCCGGGCGAGGTCCGGGTCGGGCACGGGGGCCTGCCCGCGTACCCGCCGCCGGGCGCGGCTGGCCAGCTGCCGGGCCGCGGCCGGGGACCGCTCGACCATCGGGGCGATCTCCTCGAACGGCACGGCGAACATGTCGTGCAGGACGAACGCGAGCCGCTCGGCCGGCGTCAGGGTCTCCAGCACCACCAAAAGCGCGAGCCCGACCGAGTCGGCCAGCACGGCGGCGTGTTCGGGGTCGTTCCCGGGCTCGCGGCTGATCACCGGCTCGGGCAGCCGTATGTCGAGGGGTTCCTCGCGGCGCCGCTCCCGCGAGCGGAGCGCGTTCAGGCAGACCCGGGCCACCACGGTGGTCAGCCAGCCGCCGATGTTCTCCACGGCGCCGGTGTCGGCCCGGCTGACCCGTAGCCAGGCGTCCTGGACGGCGTCGTCGGCCTCGCTCACCGAGCCGAGCATCCGGTATGCCACCGCCCGGAGCCGGGTCCGGTGCTCCTCGAACCGCTGCGTCAGCCACTCGTGCTCGTCGACCGCTGTCACGTCGCCCCCTCGTCGCGTCTCACAGCAGTAGACACAGCCGACCCGGCCGATGTGACAGCGGGTCGGTGAGTGGGCGCCCCGGGCGGCGGTCCCGCCCGGGAAGCGTCAGGCGGCCTCGGCGGCCGTCCGGGAGCGGCGGTGGGGCAGGGCCGTCAGGTCGCCCGGCGACTCCTCCCGCCGGTCGTCGCGAACCGGGTCGGCGACCTCCTCGGGGGCGTCGCCGGAGAGTGCCAGCGCCCGCTGCGCGTGGCGGGCGGCGTCGCACGGCCACTCCTGGTGGCCGCAGACCAGGTTGTCGCAGTGTCCGGTCTCATCCGGCTGGTGCGCGTCCACCACGCCGGCGGCGAGCCGCCACAGGAGCGGATCTGTCACCCCGGCGGGCGCGGTGCCCCGGTCGCGCGGCTCTGGGCGGTCGGTCTCGGACACGGTCTCCCCCTCTGTCGGTACCGGCGGAAAGTCTCCACGGCCCGCGCCCGGTAAACGCCCACGTCGAGTGATCAACGCCATGTTGACTGATTGACCTGCACCGGTCTTGGGCACCAGCACCCGATGACGACTCGACGGGTGACCCCGGAAGGCCTCGGCGCCTGGCTGGTCAAGGGCAACGCGGACGCGGTCGACCTGGCGTCCCGCTTCGCCGCCGACCCCCGGGTGCGGAGCTGGTGCGTCCGCCCCGGCTACCGCTCCGAGTTGATGCGGGCGGGTCAGCCGGTGGTCCTCTGGGCCAGTGGCAGCCGGCGCCGGCTGGCGTACGGGGTGTGGGGTGTCGGACGGCTGGCCGGGCCGGCCGTGCCGGGGCCGCCGGGGGAGCCCTGGTCGGTCCCGCTGGAGTTGACGGTGCTCGACCCGGGCGACCGGGTGCCCCGGGAGCGGCTGCGCGCCGACGCCCGACTGGCCGGGGCGGAGGTCCTCCGCCAGCCGCAGGGCGCCAACCCCTCCTGGCTGACCGTGGCCGAGTTCGCCGCGCTCCGGGAACACCTGCCACCGGCCTGAGCCGGCCCCCCGCACACCACCGCCCCCGGTTCCGGAGGTTTGCGGCGTGTGGTCCCGGGCATCCGGGACCACGCGAACCCCGACGGAGGTGGTTGACATGGTGAACAGACCCGGCCGAGGGGCACCGGCGACCGCCGCGTCCCCCGTCCGTCGCCCCACGCAGGCGGTCGGCGTGCTTTTCCTGCTCATCGGGGTGCTGGGCTTCATCCCCGGCATCACCACGAACTTCGACCAGATGATGTTCGCCGGGCACGACTCGGAGGCGAAGCTGCTCGGGCTCTTCCAGGTGTCGATCCTGCACAACCTGGTGCACCTGGCGTTCGGCGTCGCCGGGCTCGCCCTGGCGCGTACGGTCTCCGGCGCGCGGACGTACCTGGTCGCCGGTGGCGCCATATACCTGGTGCTCTGGCTCTACGGCGTGGTCGTGAACTTCGAGAGCGGCGCCAACTTCGTCCCGCTCAACACCGCGGACAACTGGCTGCACCTGTTCCTCGGCCTCGGCATGATCGCCCTCGGGCTGGTGCTGACCCGCCGCCCCGGCGGCGCCCGCCGCTGACCTGATCCGACGCCGCGCTCCCACGAGGGGCGCGGCGTCGCCGTGTGTGACCGATGCCCCTGCGGCCTTGCCTATGCAACTCGTTGCATAGCAGGATGCCCGCATGGCCCTCGAGCACGCGATCCTGGTCTCCCTGCTGGAGCAGCCGGCCTCCGGCTACGAGCTGGCTCGCCGCTTCGACCGCTCGATCGGCCGGTTCTGGACCGCCACCCACCAGCAGATCTACCGGGTGCTCAAACGGATGGAGACCGACGGCTGGGTCGCCGCCGAGGAGGTCGGCCAGGACGGCCGCCCCGACAAGCGGTGCTGGTCGGCCACGGCCGCCGGGCAGAGTGCGCTCGCCGACTGGCTGCGCGCGCCCGTGCAGCCCGAGGCGGTCCGGCACGAGCTGGCCGTCAAGATCCGCGGTGCCGCCTTCGCCGACCGGGCCGGCCGCGCCGACCTGGTCGCCGAGGTCGAGCGCTACCGCGCCGACCACGAGGCGGTCCTCGCCAGCTACCTGGCCGGCGAACGCCGCGACTTCCCGGCGCCCGACCCCGGCGACGCCCGCGCGGCACTCCAGCACGTCGTGCTGCGCGGCGGCATCGCGTACGAGCGGATGGTGCTGGCCTGGCTCGACGACGTCCTCGCCACCCTGCGCGACCTCGCCCGCTGACCCCCCGCCTTCCGGAAAGGACCCCCATGGCCGACCCGTTGCTCAACCCGCGCACCTACGACCCCGCCCACCTCGACTCCGAGTCCCGCCGGCTGCTGCGCGCCACCGTCGACTTCTTCGAGCAGCGCGGCAAGAAGGCCTTGGTCGACAGCTACAACGACCACACCTGGTACGGCGACTTCCTCGACTTCGCCGCCAAGTCCGGTCTCTTCGCGGCGTTCTGCACCCCGGCCGCCGACGGTGCCGGCGACCCGGCCAAGCGCTGGGACACCGCCCGCAACGCGGCGCTCAGCGAGGTGCTCGGCTTCTACGGCCTCGGCTACTGGTACACCTGGCAGGTCACCGTCCTGGGCCTCGGCCCGGTCTGGCAGAGTGACAACGCCGCCGCCCGGGCCCGCGCCGCCACCCTGCTCGACGCCGGCCACGTGATGGCGTTCGGCCTCTCCGAGCGCAGCCACGGCGCCGACATCTACTCCACGGACATGCTGCTCACCCCGGACGGCGAGGGCGGCTTCCGGGCCACCGGCGGCAAGTACTACATCGGCAACGGCAACGTCGCCGGCCTGGTCTCGGTCTTCGGCCGCCGCGCCGACGTCGACGGCCCCGACGGGTACGTCTTCTTCGCCGCCGACAGCCGGCACCCCGCGTACCACCTGGTGCGCAACGTGGTGAACGCGCAGATGTACGTCAGCGAGTTCCGGCTGGCGGACTACCCGGTGCGCGCCGAGGACGTGCTGCACACCGGGAAGGCCGCCTTCGACGCCGCCCTCAACACCGTCAACGTCGGCAAGTTCAACCTCTGCACCGCCTCGATCGGCATCTGCGAGCACGCCATGTTCGAGGCGGTCACCCACGCCCACAACCGGGTGCTCTACGGCCGGCGGGTGACCGACTTCCCGCACGTGCGCCGGGAGCTGACCGACGCGTACGCCCGGCTGGTGGCGATGAAGCTGTTCAGCGACCGGGCGGTGGACTACTTCCGCTCGGCCGGCCCGGACGACCGCCGCTACCTGTTGTTCAACCCGATGACCAAGATGAAGGTGACCACCGAGGGCGAGAAGGTCGTCGACCTGCTCTGGGACGTCATCGCCGCCAAGGGCTTCGAGGCGGACACCTACTTCGACAAGGCCGCGCGGGACATTCGGGGCCTGCCCAAGCTCGAAGGCACCGTGCACGTCAACCTGGCCCTGATCCTGAAGTTCATGGCCAACTACCTGTTCCGGCCGCCGAGTTCCCGCCGGTGCCGACCCGGCACGACCCGGCCGACGACGAGTTCCTGTTCCGGCAGGGCCCGGCCCGAGGACTGGGCGCGATCCGCTTCCACGACTGGCGGGCCGCGTACGACGCGCACGCCGAGGTGCCGAACGTGGCCCGGTTCCGGGAGCAGGCCGACGGGCTCTGCGCGCTGCTGGCCGCCCACGCGCCGAGTGAGGAGCAGCAGCGCGACCTGGACTTCCTGCTCGCCCTCGGCCAGCTCTTCGCGCTGGTCGTCTACGGTCAGCTGATCCTGGAGCAGGCCGCGCTGACCAACCTGGACGCCGACCTGCTGGACGAGATCTTCGACATCCTGGTCCGCGACTTCTCCGGCCACGCCACCGAACTGCACGGCAAGGCGGCCACCACCGACGCGCAGGCCGCGTGGGCGCTGACCCAGGTCCGCCGACCGGCCGCCGACCCGCAGCGCACCGCCCGGGTCTGGTCCCAGGTGGAGGCGCTCTCCGGCGCCTACGAGATGAACCCCTGACGCTCCGCCCGGCACGACTTGCGGCGTGTCGCGGTGTCGAGCGCTCCGACACCGCGACACGCCGCGAACGGGGTTGGTCAGGCCTCGCTCATCGCGTCCACCGGCGGTCGGTCCGCCGCGGGCCGCCGCGCGGTGGCCTCGCGGGCCCAGGCGGTGGTGAGCAGGACCAGCGCCGCGATGTAGGTGACCATCACCAGCAACCGGCGCCCGGGCAGCTCCGCCCCGGCCGCGCCGAGCCCGATCAGCGCGTCGGAGACGAGGAAGAGCGCCCCGCCGGCCGCCGCCCGGCGGGACACCCCCACCGAGGCGGCGGCCATCAGGCTCAACGCCAGGCTGTAGCCGAGCACCGGCAGCCGCAGGTCGCCCAGCCGCTCCCAGAGCAGCGCGTTCGCGCCCGCCCAGACCGCCAGGTAGCCGGCGAAGGCGGCCAGCGCGCCCGCCGGTGCCGCAGGAAGGCGGTCAGGAAGCAGAGCTGGGTGCCGAGGAAGCACCCCATCCCGACCAGGAACGCCGCGGTGCCGGGCAGCAGCAGCGCCACGTCACCCGCCGTCGCGAACACCAGGCCGGCCGCCACCAGGTCCCACCTGCGGCGTACGCGCAGCAGCCAGGCCAGCAGCAGCGGCGCGAGCAGCGGCTTCGCCGCCCACTGCAGCGCGGGTACGTCGAGCGCGACGCCGGCCAGTTCGACGGCGGCGACCGCGGCGTACAGCCCGGGCCAGAGTCGTCTCATCGGGCGGGCTGCCAGCCGGCCGGCCGAAGAGGTGACCGAGTCGGTGCCGCCAGGAGGTGGCTTCCCGGACATCGCGCCAGATCGCCGCGTACTCGTGGGTGGCCACCCGCAGCGGGTTGTAGGTGTTGATGTTCTTCGTCAGGCCGTACCGCACGGCGGCACGTTCCGGCTCGAAGCTGCGGAAGAGCCGGTCCCAGACGATCAGGATGCCGCCGTAGTTGCGGTCCAGGTACTCGTTGTTGGCGCCGTGGTGGACCCGGTGGTGCGACGGGGTGTTGAAGACCCACTCGATGGGCCGGGGCAGCACGTTGATCCGCTCGGTGTGCAGGAAGAACTGGTACAGCAGGTTGATCGACTGCTGGAGGAAGATCATCCACGGCGGGATGCCGAGCAGCGCCAGCGCCAGCCAGAACGGCAGCGAGGTCATCGGCGTCGTCCAGCTCTGCCGCAGGGCGGTGGAGAGGTTGTAGAACGTGCTGGAGTGGTGCACCACGTGGCTGGCCCAGAACAGGCGCACCTCGTGGTGGGTGCGGTGGAACCAGTAGTAGGCCAGGTCGTCGGCGAAGAAGAGCAGCACCCAGGTCCAGACGCTGGTGGGGGAGAGCTGCACCGGGGCGAGGGTCCACAGCCCCACGTAGAGGCCGACGGTGAGCAGCCGCCAGGGAGTGCCGATCAGCACGCTGCCGACGCCCATGGTCAGGCTGGTGGTGGTGTCACGCAGCTCGTAGCCGCGTTCGTCGTCGTCGGGGGCGAACCGGTACGACAGCGCTTCCACGACGACGAGCAGCAGGAACGCGGGTACGGCGTAGAGCACGGCGGGGATCATGCTCGACATTCCCTTCCTGGTGGGGTGGTGGGGGTGGTGAGTGAGGCGGTCAGCAGCGCGTGGGCCTGCGCGGCGGCGTCGTCGCCGCGCCCGTCGGCGATCGCCTCGGCCAGCCGGCGGTGGCCGGTGACGTCCAGCAGTTCGGCGGCGCGGCGTTCCGGCGGTACCTCGCCGACGGCCACCGCCCCGGCGACCAGGCTGTTGAAGGACAGCAGGTACGCCGTGTTGCCGGAGCCGTCGATGATGTGCCGCCAGAGCAGGATGTTGGCCTTGTCCATCGCGTGCAGGTCCGGGGCGAGCGCCGCGTAGGCCTCGACGTCGCGGATGACGCTGCCCCGCAGCTCGGCATCGGCCCGCTCGGCGCAGAGCCGGGCGGCGTCCACGCCGACGCAGGCACGCATCTCCAGCATGTCCCGGACCAGCGTGTCGACGGGGAGCAGGTCGCCGGACTGCACCAGCGACAGCGCCAGGTCGAGACCGGCGTGCACCCGCCAGTCGAGCACCCGGGTGGCGCCGCCCTGGCTGACCCGGAGCAGGCCGAGCTGTTGCAGCCGGCGCAGGGCCTCGCGGACGGCGTGCCGGTTGACCGCGAACGCGGCGGCCAGTTCGCGCTCGCCGGGCAGCGGGTCGTCGGGGCGGTAGCGACCGCTGACGATGGCGTCGCGGAGCTGGCCGAAGACGTGGTCGGCGACGGAGCTGCGAGGAACGGGAACGAAGGCCACGGCAGCAGTGTGACCCCGCGCACATCAACCCGTCAACTGGTTGGACCAGTTCGCGTACCAAAAAGACGGCGGCCGGGTCGTCGACCCGGCCGCCGTCTCGCGGGGTTCAGTCCCGGCCGCGTTCGCGACGGTAGCGGCGGATCAGCGCGGCGGTGGAGGAGTCCACGTCGGACAGGTCCGGGTCGCCGCCGGTCAGCTTCGGCGCGAGCTGGTTGGCCATCACCTTGCCCAGCTCCACGCCCCACTGGTCGAACGGGTTGATGTCCCAGATCGCGCCCTCGGTGAAGACGATGTGCTCGTAGAGGGCGATCAGCTGGCCGAGGGTCCCCGGGGTCAGCTTCGGCGCGATGATCGAGGTGGTCGGGTGGTTGCCCGGCATCACCCGGTGCGGCACCACCTTGGCCGCGGTGCCCTCCGCTTCGACCTGCTCCTTCGTCCGCCCGAACGCCAGCGCGGCGGTCTGCGCGAAGAAGTTCGACATGAACAGGTCGTGCATGTCGCCGAGGTCGTGGTTGGGCTGGCTGAACGCGATGAAGTCCGCCGGGATCAGCAGCGTGCCCTGGTGGATCAGCTGGTAGAACGCGTGCTGGCCGTTGGTGCCCGGCTCGCCCCAGAAGATCTCGCCGGTCCGGTGGTCGACCGGGGTGCCGTCCAGCGTCACCGACTTGCCGTTGCTCTCCATCGTCAGCTGCTGCAGGTACGCCGGGAACCGGTGCAGGTACTGCGAGTACGGCAGCACGGCGTGGGTCTGCGCGCCGAGGAAGTTGGTGTACCAGACGTTCAGCAGGCCCATCAGCGCCGGGACGTTGTGCCGCACCGGCGTGGTCCGGAAGTGCTCGTCCACGGCGTGGTAGCCGGCCAGCAGGTCCCGATAGTGTGCCGGGCCGACCGCCAGCATCACCGACAGGCCGACCGCCGAGGGCAGCGAGTACCGGCCGCCCACCCAGTCCCAGAAGCCGAACATGTTCTGCGGGTCGATGCCGAAGTCGCGGACCCGCTGCTCGTTGGTGCTGACCGCGACGAAGTGCTTCGCGATCGCCGCGTCGTCGTCGGCGTCCAGCCCGGACAGCAGCCACATCTTCGCCTGGTTGGCGTTGGCCAGCGTCTCCTGGGTGGAGAAGGTCTTGGAGACGACCACGAAGAGGGTGGTCGCCGGGTCCAGGTCGTGGGTCTTGTCGTGGATGTCGGTCGGGTCGATGTTGGACACGAACCGGCAGCTGATCCCGCCGTCCCGGTACGCCTTCAGCGCCTCGTACGCCATCACCGGCCCGAGGTCGGACCCGCCGATGCCGATGTTGACCACCGTGCTGATCCGCTCGCCGGTGTGCCCCCGCCACTGCCCCGAGCGGACCCGCTCGGCGAACGCCGCCATCCGGTCCAGCACCTTGTGCACGTCGGCGACCACGTCCTGGCCGTCGGCGATCAGGGTGGCGTCGCGGGGCAGCCGCAGCGCGGTGTGCAGCACCGCCCGGTCCTCGGTGGAGTTGATGTGCCGACCGGCGAACATGGCGCAGATCCGGTCGCTGAGCCGGGCCCGCTCGGCCAGCGCGGTGAGCAGCTCCAGCGTCTCGTCGGTGACCAGGTTCTTGCTGTAGTCGACGTGCAGGTCGGCGACCTCGCCGGTGAGCCGCTCACCCCGGCGCTGGTCGGCGGCGAACAGCTCCCGCAGGTGGGTGCCGCGCATCGTCTCGGCGTGCTTGCGCAGCGCCTGCCATTCGTCGGTGGTGGTCACACTCGCAGCCATCGGGGCGATCTTCTCCTTCGCGACGGGACGCCGGTGGCGCTCCTCGCGCCGCCGCCGGCTCGGCTCCAGCCTGCCACCCCGGCGGGGCCGGCGCGACGCGACGCGGCAGACCCGTCCCGCACCGTGGTCCGCGACACGCCGTTGCGACACGTGTACGACACGCCGGTCACGCCACGACACCGCGCGGTCGCCGACAGTAGGCTCTCTCCCTGCCCTGTCCCTCGGCCCGGGAGGACCCATGGCGACGGTGATCGGCCCACGCCGCTCGTCCCGACAGGACGGCCCGTCCGACGACGCCGACGAACTGGAGCTGCCGGAGCTGGAGGACGGCCACTGGATGCACCGGGCGACCGAGTTCGCCCACACCAGCTTCCGGTCGGTCGCCCGGCGGCTGCCCCACCTGGTCCGGGAGGCGGTCACGCTCGCCTGGGCCACCAGCCGGCGGGACACCCTCGCGGCGATCGGCCTGAACCTCGCGGCCGGGGTGATGACCACCCTCGGGCTGCTCGCCACCACCGGCGTGCTGCGGGAGCTGTTCGCCGGCGGCCCCACGCCCGACCGGGTACGCGCCGCGCTGCCGTCGCTGGTCCTGGCCGCGCTGGCGGTGACCGCCCGGGGCGCCCTCACCGTGACCGCCGGCTGGGCCCAGGCCCGGCTGATGCCCCAGATCAACTACGAGGTGGAGCTGCGGCTCTTCGAGGCCACCACGGCGGTGGAGCTGGCCGCCTTCGACGACGCCGGCTTCGCCGAGGAGATGGACCGGGTCCGGGACCGGGGCATGGCCGAGGCGGCGTCCATCGTCGACCACACGGTCAACCTGATCACCGGCGTGGTCGGCGTGCTGGCCACCGCCGCGGCGGTGACCGTGATCCAGCCCCTGCTCCTGCCGTGCCTGCTGCTCGCCGCGGTGCCCGAGGCGGTCACCGCGGTCCGGATGGCCCGCCGGCAGTACCTGGCCATGCTGGCCCGGATCACCCGCCGCCGCCGGATGTGGATGCTGGCGCACCTGATGGCCAACCGGCGCACCGCCGTCGAGGTCCGGGCCTACCAGATGCACGACTTCCTGCTGGCCGAGTTCCGCCGCGTGATGGCCGTGGAGACCCGGGCCGAGCTGCGCCTGGTCCGGGCGCAGAGCGCCACCCGGGCGTTCGGCATGTCCGTCGCCGGGGTGGCCGCCTTCGGGATGTACGCCGTGCTCGGCGGGCTGCTGCTCACCGGCGTGGTCGCGCTGGCCGCCGCGGCGACCGCCCTGCTGGCGCTGCAGTCCGCCCGGTCCAGCCTCGGCATCGCCGTCTTCGCCACCAACAACCTCTACGAGGACGCCCTCTACTACCAGGACTACCGGGACTTCCTGGAGCGGGCGCGGGGGCGGATCGGGGTGGGGGAGGGCCGCCCGGCGCCCGGGTTCGACACCATCGCCCTCGACCGGGTCAGCCTCCGCTACCCGGACACGGGCACCCCGGCGGTGGACGAGGTCAGCCTGACCGTCCGCCGGGGCGAGGTGGTCGCCCTGGTCGGCGAGAACGGTTCCGGCAAGACCACCCTAGCCAAGCTCATCGCCGGGCTCTACCGCCCCACCGGTGGGACGATCCGCTGGGACGGCGTCGACCTCGCCGAGCTGGACCCGGCGCAGACCGCGGCGCAGGTGGCGGTGATGACCCAGGAGTACTGGAAGTTCCCCTTCACCGCGGGGCAGAACATCCGCATCGGCCGGCACGACCGCTGCGCCGACCAGGCCGGCCCGACCGTGGAGGACGCCGCCCGCTCCGCCGCCGCGCACGACATGATCGCCGACCTCCCGTTCGGGTACGACACGCTGCTCGACCGGGAGTTCAAGAACGGCCAGGAGCTCTCCGGCGGCCAGTGGCAGCGGCTGGTCGCCGCCCGGGGCCTCTACCGGGACGCCCGGCTGCTGATCTGCGACGAACCCTCCGCCGCCCTCGACGCCCGGGCCGAGCACGCCCTCTTCCAGCACCTGCGCCGCCGCCCCGACCGGGCGGTCGTCCTGATCACCCACCGGCTGGCCAACGTCCGGCACGCCGACCGGATCTTCGTGCTGGACCACGGCCGGTTGGTGCAGCAGGGCACCCACCAGGAGCTGATGGCCGCCGGCGGGCTCTACCGGGAGCTGTTCGAACTCCAGGCGAGCGGCTACCTCGCGGCGGCCGGCACGGAGTCCGGGGGACCATCGACCGGATGACCGGCCGGGTGGGACGGCCGCCTCCTCGCGCTGCTTCCCGTCGGTGTCAGCCCGTCCCCCCCGAAAGTTTCGGCGTCCGGAAGCCTCCGCTTCGTCGCCGACTCCGATGACCCGTCGAGTGGGATCACCCGACGGCCGAGACATCGATTTTCGTTGAAGTGTCGGAAAGCTTTCGGTACCGTCAGGACGGGACCCCTCGACCCTTGCGGTGACAGTCGCAGCACGGCGGATCCCGGCGCGGCCTCCGGGCGGTCACGTCGGGCGACGGAGCCGGTCACCGCGTCGGGCGACGGTCGAGGCGCGACGTCCCACACCCCGTCACTGTCGAAAGGTTGATCTGCCATGACCCACGTCCCCGCCCGCCCGGGCGGACGTCCGACGACCCGAGCCCGGCTCCGCGCGACCCTGGTGGCCGCCGCCGCGGGCGTCGCCGCACTCGGCACCACGTTCGCCCTGGCGCCCGGCGCCAGCGCCGCCACCACCCTGGGCGCGTCCGCCGCCCAGACCGACCGCTACTTCGGTACGGCGGTGGCCGCGAACAAGCTCTCCGACGCCACCTACGTCGGGATCCTCAACCGCGAGTTCACCATGTCACGCCCGAGAACGAGATGAAGTGGGACGCGACCGAACCCACGCAGGGCCAGTTCACGTACGCCAACGCCGACCGCATCGTCAACCACGCCCGCGCCAACGGGATGCGCGTACGCGGGCACGCGCTGGCCTGGCACTCGCAGCAGCCCGGCTGGGCGCAGAACCTCAGCGGCACCGCCCTGCGCTCGGCGATGGTCAACCACGTCACCCAGGTCGCCACCTACTACCGGGGCAAGATCTATGCCTGGGACGTGGTGAACGAGGCGTTCGCCGACGGCGGCACCGGCGCCCGGCGCGACTCCAACCTCCAGCGCACCGGCAACGACTGGATCGAGGTGGCGTTACGCGCCGCCCGGGCGGCCGACCCGACCGCCAAGCTCTGCTACAACGACTACAACACCGACGGGCAGAACGCGAAGAGCAACGCGGTGTACGCGATGGTGCAGGACTTCAAGGCCCGGGGCGTGCCGATCGACTGCGTCGGCTTCCAGTCCCACTTCAACAGCGCCTCGCCGGTGCCGGCCGACTACCAGGCCAACCTCCAGCGCTTCGCCAACCTCGGGGTGGACGTGCAGATCACCGAGCTGGACATCGAGGGGTCCGGGTCGGCCCAGGCCGACAACTACGCCCGGGTCGTCCGGGCCTGCCTCGCCGTGAGCCGCTGCACCGGCATCACCGTCTGGGGCATCCGGGACACCGACTCCTGGCGGGCCAGCGGTACCCCGCTGCTCTTCGACGGCAGCGGCAACAAGAAGCCGGCCTACACCGCCACGCTCGACGCGCTCAACGCCGGCGGCCCCAGCACGCCGCCGACCACCACGCCCCCGCCCACCAC
>NZ_JAEVHN010000133.1:0-12580 GCF_016803375.1 Micromonospora sp. 4G55 | reverse complement strand
CCAGCGGTACGCGGGCCAGGCGGCAAGGCGGACGGGCGGGATGCGCAGCCCCGCGCCGGCCACCCGCCAGAGCGGACCGCTGTCGCTGAGCAGCCGGGCGATGGCGTCGGGACCGGCGGCGCGGGAGCCGTCGGCGCCGACCCACTGCACCGCCTCCTCGCACTCGGCCTCGGTCAGCCCGAGGGCGTCGAGGTCGGCGAACTGCCACGGCACCACCCGGGCACCGGTCGGGATGCGCCGCTCGATGAACTCGGCGCACCGGGTGCAGAACGCGCAGTCCCCGTCGTAGACGAAGGTCGACCTCTCCATGGCTCCATCCTCCACCCGCCGCCCGGCGGGCGGGAGCCGGTGTCCGGCGGGTCACTTGCACTCTCCTCGTACACATGTTCGAATGAGTGTCATGCGCTGGGAGAACCTCTCCGCTCCCCCGGACGAGGGGCATCCCGACGGGTCAGCGCCAGCGACTCCACCCCTGCCGCTGGCGCTGCCCGGCGCGATCGCCCGCACCTTCGACACCCCCGGCTTCGCCGGGATGACCTTCTACGAGGTGCAGGCCAAATCGATCATCAACAAGGTGCCGGGAGCGTCCCGCGTCCCGTTCGAATGGACGATCAACCCGTACCGGGGATGCAGCCATGCATGTGTGTACTGCGTCTCGGGTGACACTCCCGTGCTGATGGCGGACGGACGCACAAAGCCGATCAGCGAGTTGGAGCCGGGCGACCGGATCTACGGCACCGCGCAACAGGGGGCTTACCGCCGTTACGTCGTGACAACCGTTCTCGACAAGTGGTCGACGACGAAGCCCGCCTACCGCGTCACCCTTGAGGACGGCACCTCACTGATCGCCAGCGGTGACCACCGCTTCCTGTCGGAGCGGGGTTGGAAGTACGTCACCGGAGCGATGAACGGCCGCGGGCAGCGCGCCTACCTGACCACCAACAACCGCCTGATTGGCACCGGCCGCTTCGCGACCGGCCCCAAGGAGTCCGCCGACTACCGCCGCGGCTACCTCTGCGGCATGGTGCGGGGAGACGCTCATCTCGGCACCCACACCTATCCCTACGGAACCGTGCACCAGTTCCGGTTGGCGCTGATCGACGACGAAGCACTGCGAAGGACGGAGCGCTATCTCAGCGAGGCCGGTGTTGAGACACATCGCTTTTCTTTCTCCACCGCCACGCACAACCGGCAGGCGATGGCCGCCATCCGCACGTCGAAGCAGCGGCACGTCGAGATGATCAGCGAACTGATCCGGTGGCCTGCGGACCCAACCGACGACTGGCGGCTCGGCTTCCTCGCCGGCATCTTCGACGCGGAGGGAAGCTGCAGCCGGGGCGCGCTGAGGATCACCAACGGCGACGACGCGATCCTCGACCAGACGGCGGCGGGCCTGAGCCGGTTCGGCTTCACGGCCGTGCTCGAGGATCCGGGGCGACCCAATCGCGTCAGACAACTACGCCTGACCGGCGGTCTGCCGGAGCGGCTTCGCTTCTTCCACCTGACCAATCCCGCCATCACGCGCAAGCGGTCGATCGAGGGGGCCGCGCTGAAGTGTCAGGCCCGGCTCCGGGTGACCAGCATCGAGGCACTCGGGTTGGAGCTTCCACTCTGGGACATCACCACCGGCACCGGCGACTTCATCGCCAACGGCGTGGTGAGTCACAACTGCTTCGCCCGCAACACCCACACCTACCTGGACCTCGACGCGGGTGCGGACTTCGATAGCAAGGTGATCGTCAAGGTCAACGCCGGTGAGCTGGTCCGGCGGGAGCTGGCCGCCCCGCGCTGGCGCGGCGCGCACATCGCGATGGGCACCAACGTGGACTGCTACCAGCGGGCCGAGGGGCGGTACCGGTTGATGCCGCCGATCATCGAGGCGCTGCGCGACTTCGCCAACCCGTTCTCCATCCTGACCAAGGGCACGCTGATCCTGCGGGACCTGCCGCTGCTGCGCCAGGCCGCCGAGGTGACCCGGGTCGGCGTCTCGTACTCGGTGGGGTTCGTCGACGAGGCGCTGTGGCGGGCGGTCGAGCCGGGCACCCCGAGCCCGCGCCGGCGACTCGACGCCGTACGCGCGCTCACCGACGCGGGCTTCGAGGTGGGCGTGCTGATGGCGCCGATCCTGCCCGGGCTCAGCGACACCGACGAGTCGATCGACGCGACGGTGGGGGCGGTGGCGGCGGCCGGGGCGGCCAGCGTGACGCCGCTGGCGCTGCACCTGCGCCCCGGTGCCCGCGAGTGGTACGCGCACTGGCTGGCCCGGGATTTCCCGCACCTGGTGCCGCGCTACCGCGAGCTGTACCGGGCGGGCGCGTACGCGCCGCAGGCGTACCAGCGGGAGTTGACCGCGCGGGTGCGGATCGCGGCCCGCCGGCACGGGCTGCACCGGGGCGAGCGGGGCGACAACCGGCGGCTGCCGACGCCTCCGACCCCACCCGCCGCCGAACAACTCTCGCTCTTGTAGCCAGACCGGCCTACTGTGCGGCACGTGCGGGAGATGATCGACGCAGCGTTGCGCCGCCAACGGATCCTGATCGTGGTGGCGATCACCTTCGGGCTGCTGACAGGCGTCGCAGCCGAGGGGCTACGTGTCGTGGGCGGCCCGCTGACCCTGCTGGCCCTGCTGCCTCTGGGCTATTTCCTGTGGTCTGCCGTGGGGTCGCTCCGCCGGCCGCCCAGCGCCGCCGGCCTGCGGATCGACGAGCGGGAGCGAGTGTTGTACGCCGCGCCCCGGGAGGACGCCATCTTCGCGCCGGTGATGGTCGGCTTCTGGGCGTACCAGGCGGTGGACAGCTGGGCTCGGGCGGACGGCGACTCCTTCCTGGTGGCGCTCGCCGCCCTTTTCGCGCTGTTCACGGTCGGGTTCGCCGTCACCTTCTGGCAGCGGGCGCCCGGCGTGGAGCTGACCCCCGACGGGATCACCCACCGCCGCTTGGAGCGCCAGTGGTTCGTACCGTGGGCTGCCATGGACCCCACCGGACTCATCGGATCGCCGCGGGCGACGTGGGCGATCTCGCTGCCGGTCACCCGGCCGGGGCTGATCCGCCACGGCCGCGGGTGGGGGCGGGGTCGGCACGTGCTGTCGCTCCGCGATGTGGACGTGGCACCTCAACTGCTCGCCGCCACCATCCGTCACTACCTGGCGGCTCCCGAGGAACGCGCCGCGATCGGGACGCGTGAGGGGTACGACCGGTTGCGTCGTGCGCTCGGCGGCGGGGGCTGACCGGCGGTTAGAGTCGGCGGGTGCGTACCGCTCAGCAGATCCTCGCCGACTCGGCCGTGATCGCCGTCGTGGGCGCGTCCCGCGACCCCCGTAAGGCCGCCCACAGCGTGCCGTTGCAGATGCAGCGGTACGGCTGGCGGATCATCCCGGTCAACCCGACGGTCGACGAACTCTTCGGCGAGCGGGCGTACGCGTCGCTGGCCGACATCCCGCACCCGGTCGACCTGGTGGACGTGTTCCGGCCGGCGGCCGACGCCGTGCAGGTGGTCCGGGACGCCGCGGCGATCGGCGCGCCGGCGGTGTGGCTGCAACTGGGCATCGTCTCGGCGCAGGCGCGGCGGATCGCCGAGGAGGCGGGCATGGACTACGTCGAGGACCGCTGCCTGATCGTGGAGCGCGCCGCCGCCGGGCTGACCCGGCTGGGCTGAGCGGCCGGTTTCGGTCGGCCGGCCCGTCCGGCCCGAGATCAGATTGAGGTCGGCGTCCCCGGCTCCGAGCGCTGGCCGAGTCCGACAGTCCGGACTGCTGGCGGCCGAGCCGTACCCTGCGCCCATGCCTCTGCTGCGGACGCCCCGCCTGCGCCTGGCCCGGGACGGGCTCTGGTCGCGTCGGCTGCTCTCCCTGGTCGTCGCCGCGGTGGTCGCGGTGGCGGTGGCCGCGCCGCTGCTGGCGCTGTCCCGGTCCACCACCTCCGACGACTTCGCCCTCGTCGCCTGGCTGCTGCTCGGCGTGCACCAGCTGGGACGGCGCTGGTGGCCGCGGCGGAACGGCCGGCTGGCCTGGACCGCCCGGGTGGCCGGCCGGGACGCGGTCGAGCCGGGGCTGGTGGGCCGCCGGTCGCTGGCCGGCTGGACGGATCTGCTGGCGGACTTGAGCCTGGTGACCTGGACGGCGGTGGTGATCACCTCGTACTTTCCGGCGGACCGGGAGTGGGGCCGGATCGTGCGGACCCTGCTGGCCCTCGGCGCGGCGGCGGCCGTCGGCTGGACCGCCTACCGGGAGGCGCGGTTCACCGGCCGGTTGGCGCTGACCGCTGGCGGGGTCCGCTACGGCAGCCGGTCCTACGACTGGTCCAACATCGACCGGGTCAGCCTGCACAAGCGGGACGGCCGGCTGAACGGGGTACGGCTGCGACTCGTCCGGCGGGCGTCGCTGGAACCGGCGCCGGTGGTCGGTGGTCGGGACACCGCGGTGCCCGAGCAGCGGCTGGCGGCCGCGATCGAGGAGTACCGGTCGCGCCCGTACGTGCTGGCGGGCGGGCCGGTCACCGCGCCGGAGCCGGCTGCCGAGCCGGCCGGTCGGTGACCGGCGCACCGGTCAGAGCTTGTACTCCTTGAGCAGGCCCCGGGAGATGATGGTCTTCTGGATCTCCGAGGTGCCCTCGCCGATGAGCAGGAAGGGCGCCTCCCGCATCAGCCGCTCGATCTCGTACTCCTTGGAGTAGCCGTAGCCGCCGTGGATGCGGAACGCCTCCTGGACGACCTCGGCGCAGTACTCCGAGGCGAGCAGCTTGGCCATGCCGGCCTCGACGTCGTTGCGCTGGCCGGCGTCCTTGAGCCGGGCGGCGTTGACCATGAGCGCGTGGGCGGCCTCGATCTTGGTGCCCATCTCGGCGAGCTTGAAGGCGATGGCCTGGTGCTTCGCCAGCGGCTGGCCGAAGGTGCGGCGCTGCTGGGCGTACTGGACGGCCAGCTCGAAAGCGCGGATGGAGATGCCGCAGGCGCGGGCGGCCACGTTGACCCGGCCGACCTCGATGCCGTCCATCATCTGGTAGAAGCCGCGGCCGACCTTGTCCGCGCCGCCGAGGACGGCGGACGCGGGGACGGTGACGCCGTCGAGCACCATCTCGGTGGTCTCGACGCCCTTGTAGCCCATCTTGTCGATCTTGCCGGGGATGGTCAGGCCGGGCGCGGTCTCGCCGAAGCCGGGCTCCTTCTCCAGCAGGAAGGTGCTCATGTTGCCGTAGACCGACTCCGCGCCGGTGTCGGTCTTGACCAGGGTGGCCACCACCGACGAGTACGCCCCGTTGGTCAGCCACATCTTCTGGCCGTTGAGGACGTAGTTGTCGCCGTCGCGGACGGCCTTCGACTTGATCGCCGATACGTCGGAGCCGGTCTCCGGCTCGGACATCGAGAACGCGCCGCGCACCTCGCCGGTGGCCATCTTCGGCAGCAGCCGGGCCTTCTGCTCGGCGGAGCCGTGCTGGGAGATCAGGTACGCCACGATGAAGTGGGTGTTGACGATGCCGGAGATCGACATCCAGCCCCGCGACAGCTGCTCGACCACCAGGGCGTAGGTCAGCAGGGACTCGCCCAGGCCGCCGTACTCCTCGTCGATGGTCAGACCGAACAGGCCCATCTCCCGCATCCCGTCGAGGATGTCGGTCGGGTACTCGTCGGCGTGCTCCAGCCGCTGCGCGTGCGGGATGATCTCCTTGTCGGCGAACTCCCGGACGGTTTCCAGGATCGACCGCTGCACGTCGGTCAGGCCGGGCGTCTGGGCGAGTCTGGCCATCTCAGCCTCCGGGGGATCGGCGCATTACTCATGGGTAACTGAACGCTCGGTCAGTATCGGCCCCGGGACGGTCGAGGCCAAGGTGACCAGTCCACACAACCGCTGTGAAAAGGTTCACCGCTGCGGGTAGCGTCCGCAAGAGAGAGGCGCTGTGACCTGCGGCGGAGGAGGCGAACGGACGTGAGTCATCCACCACCCGGTGAGCCGGAGCAGCCGCCGTCGCCGTACGAGCAGCCGGGCCAGCCCTCCGGGCTGCCCCAGTGGGGCCAGCAACCGGAACAACAGCAGTGGGGCCAGCAGCCCGAGCAGCAGCAGTGGGGCCAGCAGCCGAACCAGGCCGCAGTGGGGGCAACAGCCTCGAGCAGCCGCAGTGGGGGCAGCAGCCCGAGCAGCCGCAGTGGGGTCAGCCGCAGGAGCACCAGCAGTGGGCGCAGCAGCCGGCGTACCCGCCGCAGGGACCGTACGGCCAGTACGGCCCGCCGCCGGGAGGCGGCGGCGGACCGAACACCATGGCGATCCTGTCGCTGGTCTTCGCCTTCGTCTTCGCCCCGGCCGGGATCGTCCTCGGCCACCTGGCGAAGCGGCAGATCCGGCGGACCGGCGAGGACGGTGACCAGCTCGCCACCTGGGGACTGATCCTCAGCTACGTCTTCACCGCGATCGGCCTGCTCCTCTGCTGCGGCTGGATCGGCCTCGCCATCTGGGCCAACTCCGACGGCGGCGGCGCCTACAACTGACCCGGGCGGGGGTCAGCGGAACTGCGCCTCGCGGACGCTGTTGCCGCCGTCCACCACCAGCATCTGGCCGGTGATGTACGAGGCGGCCGGCGAGCAGAGGAAGGCGATGGCCGCGGCCACCTCGTCGGGGGTGCCGGGGCGCCCGACCGGGGTGCCCATCCCCTGCTTGATCTCGGCCACCGTCGAGGCCGCCGTGTAGATGGTGCCCGGGGCCACCGAGTTCACGGTCACCCCGTCGGCGATCATCTCCATCGCCAGGGCGCGGGTCAGCCCGACCACGCCGGCCTTGGCCGCCGCGTACGCCGCCTCGGTGGGCAGCGCGTTCACCGGCCCGGCGGTCGCCGCCAGGTTCACGATCCGCCCCCAGCCGCGTTCGGCCATCCCACCGATGAAGGCGCGGCTGCACAGGAACGCGGTGGTCAGGTTCCGGTCGATCTCGCCCCGCCACTCGTCGTAGCTGAGCTGGGCCACCGGACGCAGCACCTCGGGGCTGGCCCGGCTGGCCAGGCCCGCGTTGTTGACCAGCACCTCGACGTCGCCGAGTTGCTCGGCCACCGCGTCGGCGAGCGCGCCGACCTCGGACTCGTCGGTGAGGTCGGCGACGAAGCCGGTGACGCCCAGCTCGCCGGCCCGTTCGTGGATCCGCCGGGTGGTGGAGACGATCGCCACCCGGGCGCCCAGGTCGGACAGCCGGCGGGCGGTCGCGTACCCGATGCCGTCGGGGCTGCCCGCGCCGGTGACCAGGGCGACCCGCCCGTCCAGCCGCATGGTGATCGGCTCGGCCACCGGCACCGGCTCGTCCTGGTCGTCCGGCCCGGCGGTGGCGACGGCGCGGGTGCGCCGGGCCAGGCCGGGGCGGCTCACGTCCCGCCTCGATCGGCTGCCGGAACGGTCGGCACCACGCGCGTCGATAGCCATGCCGAGATCCTGCCCGCTCGAGACGTCCCGGGCAACGCGGCACCACGGGGACCTCGGGTTTGTCCGGTCATGACTACCCTGACGGCGCACCCACACGCGACGGAGAGACCTGATGACCTATCCCCCACCGCCCGGCGGCTGGCACGACCCGTCGGCCGATCCGACCCTGCCCGTCAGTGGCCAGCCCATTCCCGCCCAGCCGACCGGGAAGGACCCGTACGCCCCGGCCGACCCGTACGCCGGCGCCGTTCCGGCCCAGGCCGGCCCGGTCGACCCGTACGCGATGGCCGGCTACCCGGCGGCCGCGTACCCGGGGTACGGCCAGCCGGTGGCGAAGACCAACGGCATGGCGATCGCCGCGCTGGTGCTCTCGCTGGTCGGCTTCGCGTCCTGCGTCACCGCGCCGGTCGGCGCGATCCTCGGCCACGTCGCCATGAAGCAGATCCGCCAGACCGGTGAGGGCGGCGAGGGCATGGCCAAGGCGGCCATCATCGTCGGCTGGATCCTGACCGGCCTGCTGATGCTGCTGCTCGCGTTCTACGTCGTGGTCATCGTGCTCGCGGTGATGGACGCCTCCAGCAACTCCTGACCGCCGGGCCGCCCCGGTCGCCCGGGGCGGCCCGACCGGTTCACTCGGAGGGCGGGGTGAAGCTGGAGGTGCGGGTCATCCCGGCGGCGCGTCCCTTGGCGGCGATCACCAGGGCCATCTTGCGGGACGCCTCGTCGATCATCTCGTCGCCGAGCATCACCGCGCCGAGCTTGCCGCCGGCCTCCGAGGTGTAGTGCTCGTACGCGTCGAGGATCAGCTCGGCGTGGTCGTAGTCGGCCTGGGCCGGCTGGTAGACCTCGTTGGCGGCGTCGATCTGGCCGGGGTGCAGCACCCACTTGCCGTCGAAGCCCAGCGCCGCGGAGCGCTTGGCCACCTCGCGGAACGCGTCGACGTCGCGGATCTGCAGGAACGGGCCGTCGATGGCCTGCTTGTCGTGCATCCGGGCGGCCATCAGGATCCGCATCAGGATGTAGTGGTAGGGGTCGCCCGGGTAGTCCGGGATCAGCGCGCCGACCACCAGCGACTTCATGTTGATCGAGGCCATGAAGTCGGCCGGGCCGAAGATGATGGTCTCGACCCGGGGCGAGGCGGCGGCGATGGCGTCGACGTTGACCAGGCCGGCGGCGTTCTCGATCTGCGCCTCGATGCCGATCCGGCCGACCTCCAGGCCCAGGGTCTTCTCGATCTGGGTCAGCGTCAGGTCCAGCCACTGCACCTGGGCGGCGTTCTGCACCTTCGGCAGCATGATGCAGTCGAGGTTCGCGCCGGCGCCCTCGACCACCTCGATGACGTCCCGGTAGGTCCACGGGGTGGTCAGGTCGTTGACCCGGACCACCCGGGTCTTGCCGGCCCAGTCGCCCTCGTTGAGCGCCGCGACGATGTTCTTGCGGGCGTCCGGCTTGGCCAGCGGGGCGACCGCGTCCTCCAGGTCGAGGAAGACCTGGTCGGCGGGGAGGCCCTGGGCCTTGCCGAGCATCTTGACGCTGGAACCCGGCACGGCGAGGCAGGACCGGCGGGGGCGACCGACTGCGGCCATAGGATGCGCTCCTTCCAGCGTCCGGCGGGCACGCCGACGCCACCTGGATGACGAGAACGAGAACTTAACGATCCCAAAGGGCGTTGTGACGCCACGGTAACCTCGTGCCGTGACCGGGGTGAATGGACCTGTGGAAGATCTCACTGGGCGTCGGACCGTGGTGGTGACCGGGGCCAGCTCCGGCATCGGCCTGGCCGCCGCGACGGCCCTGGCCCGCCGGGGCGACCAGGTCGTGCTGGTCGGGCGGGATCCGGCCCGTCTCCAGGCCGCCGGCGACCGGGTACGCGAGGCCTGCGGTGAGCGCCCCGAGCTGTTCCGCGCCGACTTCGCGGTGCTCGACGACGTACGCGGGCTCGCGGAGCGGCTGCGGGCTGCGTACGACCGGATCGACGTGCTGGCCAACAACGCCGGGGCGATCGTGCTGGAACCGCTCACCACCGTGGACGGCTTCGAGCTCTCCATGCAGGCCAACCACCTGGCCCCGTTCCTGCTGAGCAACCTGCTGGCCGACCGGATCGGCCGGATGGTGGTGACGGCCTCCGGCGCGCACCGCAGCGGGGCGCTCGACCCGGCCGACCTGAACGCCACGCTGCGCCCGTACCGGCCGATCCGGGCGTACGGCACCAGCAAGCAGGCGAACATTCTGTTCACCGCGGAGGCGGCCCGGCGCTGGCCGGACGTCCGGTCGTACTGCTTCCACCCCGGGTGGTGCGGACCCGGTTCGGGGCGGACAGCCGGCTGGTCGCCCTCGGCATGCGGCTGCTGCCGTTCCGCAGCCCGGAGCGGGGCGCGGAGACCCTGGTCTGGCTGGCCAACCAGGACCCGTCCCGGCTGGTCGACGGCGCCTACTACGCCGACCGGAAGCTGCGCCGGCCGCTGCGCAAGGCGGCCGACCCGAAGCTCGCCGCCCGGCTCTGGACGGCCAGCGCCACCGCCGTCGGCCTCGACGGATGAGCGCGCCGGACGAGGAACTCTTCCTGGTGGCGGTGGTCGACCTGGCACCCGACGCCGTCGACGCCGGCCACCGGTACGAGGACGCCGTGCTCGGGCTGCTCGGGCGGCACGGCGGCCGGCTGGAACGCCGGTTGCACAGCACCGACGAACGGACCGAGGTGCACCTGATCCGGTTCGCGTCGCGGGCCGGGCTGGCGGGTTTCCTGGCCGACCCGGACCGGCTGGCCCAGCGGGCGGCGATCGGCGACGCGGCGCCGACGACCCGGGTGATCGAGGTCCGCGACCGCTGACCGTCCACCGGGCGGCCGCGGCGGTCACTCGCTGAGGTGCACCGGGACGCTGGTGACGACCACCCCCGGCAGCGGCCGCAACGCCCGGCGCAGCCGCTGCTCGGTCCGGCTGTGCAGCGGGCGGTGCCAGCTGCGGCGCAGCACCACCTCCGGGACGATCACGGTCAGCACCAGCTCCGGTCCGGTGTCGTGCAGCGCCTCCAGGTAGTGCGCCAGCGGCCCGATCACCGCCCGGTACGGCGACACGATCGTCTCCAGCCGCACGTGGTCCCCCCAGGCCCGCCACTGCTCGCGGAACCGGTCCGCCTCCGCCTCCTCCGGCGCGATGTGCACGGCCAGGGTCGGCTGGCCCAGCGACACCGCGTACGCCAGGGCGCGCAGCGACGCCCGGTTGAGCCGGGCCATCGGGACCACCACCAGGTGGCGTACCTGTTGGGGCAGTTCCTCGCCCTCGGCGGGCCCGGCGGCGACGGGCGCGACCGGCGGCGGGTGCAGGGCCAGCGCGGCGTGCAGGTTCCGGTAGTGCCGGTGCACCCGGTGGAAGAGCAGCACCAGCAGCGGTACGGCGATCACCACCACCCAGGCGCCCTCGGTGAACTTGGCGACCGCCGCGGTGACGAGCACAGCCCGGAGAGCGTGGCGCCGACCGCGTTGACCGCCAGCCGGCCCCGCCAGCCGGCCCCGCGCCGGCGGCGCCAGTGCACCACCATCCCGGCCTGGGAGAGGGTGAAGGCGAGGAACACCCCGACCGCGTAGAGCGGGATCAGCCGCTCGGTGTGCCCGCCGAAGGCGATGAAGACCAGCGCGGCGGTCGCGGCGAGCGCGACCAGGCCGTCGCTGAACGCCAGCCGGTCCCCCATGTGCAGGAAGCGGCGCGGCGCGTGACCGGCCCGGGCCATGAAGAACAGCAGCCGGGGGAAGCCGTTGAAGGCGGTGTTCGCCGCCAGCAGCAGGATCAGCGCGGTGGCGGCCTGGATCAGGCCGTACCAGGGGCCGGTCGGGAAGGTGAGCCGGGCCAGCTGGGAGAGCAGGGTCTCCCCCGTCGTCGGCACCAGGCCGGCCAGGTGGAACAGCAGGGTGAGCCCGGCGAAGAGCAGCACCAGCATCGCCACCATCCAGCCCAGCGTGGTGCGGGCGTTGCGCCATTCGGGCGGGCGGAACGCCGGGACCGCGTTGGACACCGCCTCGATGCCGGTCATCGAGACCGCGCCCGAGGCGAAGGCCCGCAGCACCAGCAGCAGGCCGAGCCCCTCGGCCGCCGGCACCGCCGGCGGCGGCACCGGCGTGAAGCCGCGCCCGGCCGCCCGCAGGTAGCCGACCGCCAGCAGCGCCAGCAGCGCGACCACGAAGGCGTACGTGGGGAGCACGAAGATGTTGCCGGCGGTCCGGACCCCGCGCAGGTTCGCGGCGAGCAGCACCGCGATCACCAGCACCCCGAGCGGGACGGCGAACGGCGCCAGCCCGGGCAGCGCCGAGGTGACCGCGTGCACCCCGGCGGCCACCGAGACGGCCACGGTCAGCACGTAGTCGAGCATCAGCCCGGCAGCGGCGGTCAGCCCCGCCCCGGTGCCCAGGTTGTCCCCCGCGACGATGTACGACCCCGCGCCGTGCGGGTAGGCGTGGATGGTCTGGCGGTAGGAGACGCCGACGGCGATCATGAGCACCACCAGCCCGGCGGCCAGCGGCAGGGAGAGCCCCAACGCCGCGCTGCCGGCCAGCACCAGCACGGCCAGCATCGCCTCCGGCCCGTACGCCACCGAACTGAGCAGGTCGGAGGAGAGCACCGGCAGCGCCACCAGCTTGCGCATCCGCTCGTAGAGCACCGCGGCGCTGGACAGCGGCGGACCGAAAACGGCCCGGCGCAGCCGGGTCAGCGCCCGGCCGAACCGGGTGCCGGGCAGGTTGGCCGGTTCGGTGGCGACCAGTTCGTCCGGCTGCTCCCGGCGGAACATGGCGATCGGGGGCGAGCCGGCCGAAGCGGGTCGGGGTGGGACGCCCCCCGTGCCGGCCGAGGGCCGGGTCGATCGGCAGCTCGCCGGGGTGGTCGGTGCGCCAGCGGTCACCGATCCGGCGCAGGGTGCCCAGTTCCTCCGGGGCGAGCGGCGGGAACTCGGCCGACGGGGTGACGACGCTGCCGCTGTCGGCCTCGTCCTCGTCGCCCGGTCGCCCCGCCATCGCCATCACCCCCTCCGCACTCTCACGCGCGAGCGGCGGTCGTGGCGGCGGAATCGGCGTTCTCCTGCGAAGCGTCGACCGGTCAGCCGGGGGGGTGGCGCGGCGTCGGCGGGGGACCGGGGCCGGTGCGGGGCGGCGGCCGGCGCGGGCGCCACCGAGCACCACCACGGCCACCCCGAC